>CBDAFH010000001.1:0-11527 GCA_965195165.1 uncultured ANME-2 cluster archaeon
GTTTTTCCTCGTAATCGCTCCAGTAGTTTCCCCCACACGGGTAGCCGTTGTCCCATGAGTTGGTACCAGCGGTGTTATCGGATGCTTGAACAGTGTTGTCTACAAGGTTGTTGTGATAAATCAGGTTGTCGTTAGATGATAGGAATAAACTGATACCGTCTACGTTGTTTGATACATCGTTGCCCATGAGTGTATTGTTGCTCGAATAACCCAATAAGATGCCATAGTTGTTGTTTGATACACTGGTATTCAGTATCCTGCTGTCGCTGGTTTCAAAGAGTTCTATGCCAACGGTTGTATCTGACAGATCAAAATTCTGTACCGTGATATTATTACAGTTTACAAGTATAACCTGCCCGGCATCTGTGATTATTTGATCTGATACATCCTCGAGATAAATGAGGGACTTACCGTTCACCGTATTATTTTTAACGGTATTATTTTTAATGGAGTTTTTATATGACCCGGCAAGGAGACCATCATTTACAAAGGTGTTGTTTGTGATTGTGTTGTTGTGCGAATACACCAGATGGATTCCGATAAAGGAGTTGTTCGCCACGCTGTTGTTTACCAATTTGCAATCCGAACCTGCGAAGCTGATACCGATATTGTTATTCTCACAGGTGTTGTTGCAGATTACACTGTTTGACGAGCTGATCGAGATCCCACTATTGCCGGCAATGACGCACCTGAAACCTCGAACTACGCAGTCATCAACTGTAATATTGATAGCATTGTCTAAGCCATCTGCATCGATCGTTGGCAGCCCTTCGCCCTGAAGTGTAAGTGACTTATTCACAAACACGGCCTCATAATAAGTCCCGGCATCAACAACAATCGTGTGCCCATCTCCTGTGTCAGGGTCATCTATCGCATCCTGAATCTCTGCAAAATCTTCGCCTGTATTTATATTGTGGACACATAATATTCTGACGATGTAATAATCCTCAGACCCTACTAGGCTCACACTGCACCCCTCTGGATCCTCGTAATAATTCCCGTAAACTTCTACCGTATCCCCGGCAGTGATATTTTGATCCATATCCCCAACTGGTGGTGCGACTGCTTGAAGAGTAACATTCATCCAATTGCATGACGTGGATCCGCTGATCACTTCATCCACACTCACATTCCAGCCCCACGGGGCACCGGGCATGGATGCGTTAAAGGATTCGATCGCAGTTCCGATGAACGTGATATCGGACACTGCAAGATAATGATCTGATGCGTTCAGATTTACCCCGTGTTCTCCAACATCTGACCACCAATCAGGTATTTCGTCAATGTTAAGATAATCACCGTAAACCTCCACTCTATCCCCCACCATAACACTGATATAGGCGAACGGGGGGATATGGGCCAGCTAACAGTTACATTAGCTCCTATTGTCAAATTGCTTGTTGGATCTGAAATGATTTCATTGATTTGAACATTAACAGCTCCTGCACCCACTGCACCACTAAAATCGGGAGATCCAGTTACGACACCTCTAAATTTAACCTCTTCTACAATATTCAATGTCGCTGCCGATGCCCCGCCCACAAAAGCGCCAAGCAACGCAATTGCAATGCAGATTCCGAAGATATTATGTTTTATATTCTCATTCATTTCAGTCACCCTGGTAAAAGCGCGATTCTCGCCGATCCGATTCTCCACGCTGTGTATGGTCAACCTGTAGTTATATTATAAAAACTTCCCAAGAGCCGGTCGTAAGTCTCTACGCCGGACGTGTTTCCGGCGCGGGCACTGGTGAAAAATAGTATCTACCAGCCATTCCACGCCGGGGACGAGATTACCACCGATCGTGGAAAGGACTAACACCGGAAACGCGCAAAGCAATTGCGATAAAATCCAATGCTCCGGCCGGGATTTGAACCCGAGTCAATGGCTCGAAAGGCCACCATGATTGGCCGGACTACACTACCGGAGCGTGGGGACATATAATACAGTAACCAAGTACACATTAACGTTTCGATCACAAACTGCCGCGGCGGCAAATATTTAATAGAGTCGCCACAACCATAAAGACTATGAATTATCTGCTATGCGCATTCGGCATCGTATGGGCAGGACTCGGGCTCTACACCATACACCTGCTGCTTACGCGATCACGATTATCAAGAACGAGGGGGAACCGGAGCAAACATGGATAGGAGACGAAAGGCGATATTTGCATCTGCTGTGATCCTCGTTGTCCTGGTGGTCGGATTGTGGGGCATCCCTTTCGGAAGCAAACAACTATCGGTATCGGAGCTTACCTATGAGCACATCGGAAAGCAGGTGCATGTAAACGGCACCGTCGCGGTTGGAACGCTTCGCAGTATGGATAACGGCTCAACAGTATTATTTACCCTTACGGATGGGCACAGAGATGTCAACGTCAGCTATGCAGAGGATCAACCTGTTAACCTGATAGAAGGAAATCATGCTGCCGTCACTGGAACGTTGCGCCCTAACAACACCATATCCGCAAACCAGATAATAACCAAATGTCCATCAAAGTACAGCACCGAGGCGACCCCGCTTGAGACTACAGAATAACGAGGCATCCTGATGATCACGGACTGGTACGAATACCGGCTTATAAACGGCGCAATCGTCAGCATGGTAGATGATCTCGATGAATCGAATCTGAAACGTATCGTCCACCACGTATTCGATTCGGGGGGCAAAAGAATCCGCCCGATCATACTAATTCTCTCTTCCGAACTCTTTGGCGGCGATGCGGACGAATGTGTCGATGCCGCGCTCGCAATCGAACTGATCCACTCAGCATCGCTGATACACGATGACATACTGGACGTAGGTCTTGTGCGCAGGGGCGTCCCAAGTGTGTACAAGCAGTTCGGGCTGGCTGCTGCAATCCTCTGCGGCGATTTCCTGATCTCGAAGTCGATCGAACTGATCTCAAAGTACGACCGGACCGTGATCCAGGATTTTGGGCGCGCCGGCATGTCCATGTCCGAAGGCGAGGCGCTCGACGTCAACAGCAACGAGGCCGATTTTTCCGAGAACGATTACTTCGAATGCATAAGCAAGAAGACCGCATCGCTCTTTGCCGCATCGGCATGTATGGGGGGCAGGATTGGTGGGGCAGACGCGCGGTCTGTCAGCAGATGCACCGAGTTCGGGGTGCATCTTGGCATGGCATATCAGATCATCGATGACATCCTCGAATGCAAGGAACTCCAGCACGAGAAGAAGTCTGAGAACACCTCAGCAACGCTCCCACACATCTTAAAGCACGATGCGATGGACCTATCGATAAAGGCGGTTCAGCATCATGTCGATTGCTCGAAGCAGATCATAAATTCGTTTAATGATTTGGATGTCAGGACTAAGTTATATGAGATCGTGGACTATATGACGTTTGATCTGGCAGACGCAGTGGAATAATTCATCTGAATCTGCCGACCGGACACCTCTGACAGAGCGCGCAGACTACCGCGGCACGCCATACACGGGGTTGCTGACCCCTTGGACTCGGTGTGAAAAAAACCGAAATACTTATTACCAAATAGCGACGTGACATTACACCTGCAATCAATCATCGAGGTTAGGGGAATGTATCAACTAAACAAATGTCCGAAATGTGGAAGTCAATTATACAGTTGCGGTAGTATACAGGTCTGCATCAGATGCGGGTACTGGACACGGACTGGAACGGCAAATCTGGATTCGATAATCATATCGTAACCACGGCATGCAGAACGATGCGCTGATCGATCAAGTCTGTTCTAATTCCCGTATATTCTCGTATGCCCCGGATAGCATCAGCAGCGCGTAGCAGGGCATACGCATAGATGCATATATGTGTCTCTACACCCCACTTACGCTAAGGTTAATGCTACAAAATGGTTGTTGAATCGATGCCGACCCACAAACACAATCCAAAACACAATCCGCCGACCATCGGGGGCGGAGGCAGGCGATGAAGAGGCAGATATACCGGCAGTTGCCTGGATTTAACTGCGGCGAGTGCGGATATACGAATTGCACCCAGTTCGCAGCCGCGCTGGTGGCAGGCGAGGCGGAAACAACCGGCTGCCCGTTTCTACTTCAGGACAGATTCAAGGAAAGTAGCGAGCGGGTCAATGAGATCCTATCCGGGAAGACTACAGAAGAGGGGAAAGACGCTGAAGATACAGAAAATGAAGCAGAGATCATCGGACTCATCGACCATCTCGCAGCGGATTTCGTATTGTCCCCGCTTCGAGGCGAACCATCGTGCCGGGAGGATTTGCATCCGTTTGACATAGAGATCCGGGCAGAGGTCGGCGATATTCTCCGTTACCGACCGTGGGGCTGCCCGATAACACATTTCGCAGAGGTTCTGGCAGTAGCCCACGGGATCGTTACCGTGCACGTCGTCGGTCCGCTCCACCGGCTCGGCAGCGAGATTGAATGGAAGGATGCGGGGCTATGCATGGTCGTTGGCTTCGAGGGGCTGGTGACGAAGGGAGATATGCCTGATGTCGGGGCTACGGTACGGTTTTTACCAGAGCACTGCATGATGGGCAAGGTGCACGCAGGCGTGATCGTGCACTCGGAGGGGGATCGCGTGCGGATCGAGGGGATCGATCTGAAGGTGTGGTGATTCCTCGGCTTTGCGAAAGTAGCACTCGACCAATCATTTATTATTGACCGGACTCCAATCCTGCTATTTATATGCCAGATAAACGGGACATCTTCGAGACGCTCGATAAATACGGCATCACCGAAGATGCGATCACAGATGCGGCGATGGAACTGTATGTCCCGCATCCCGGGATAGAAACAGAGGAACTCGCAAGAGGTGCGTTCAAGCGTGAACTGGATTTTGCATTATCCGATCCGAACCTGTGCATACTTGTGTATGCGGCAACTCTTCTGGAAGAAGAGGGCGAAAGCGGGAGACTGCCCGGAATAACTGCGCAAGAGTTCGAGCGCGATCCGGTCTACCTGATCGCAGACGAGGTGCTTGGTATTGCGATTGCAAAATACATCGGCGGATACAAGGGCATGTTCGAGTTCACCAGATTCGATCAGAATAAACCCGGAATCCTTGGGAAACTCGGACCGTTTCTGGATGATGCAATCGCGGGGCTGATCGGCGGAGTCTCTTCTACCATGTACTCAAGGAGTCTGCAAGGAGTCTGATCTGAATTGAGCATCGAGATCGAGTTCACATCGCCACAAAAATGCGTCTGTGATTTCACATACAATTTCTACTGGCAGCATCAGGGGAAGGAACTGGATCCGGACGGGGTCATCCCGGATCAGAGGGGTACCGGTTACACGTACCGGGATCTTGTAACCGCGCTTCGGAAGAAAGAGACCGTCACGATCAAAGGCGATGTTGGTAAACGGCTATGCTCGAATGCCGGTGCTGACATGCGCTACTTCGGCGGCACTGGCGGGATCATCAACTCAGGGACCGTTATCGTCGACGGGGACGTCGGCACCAGAATGGGCATGGGCATGGCATCAGGGAGCATCTATGTGAGCGGGAAGGTGGCAGAACCGCTCGGCAACATAATCGAGGTACAGTCCGATCTTGCCGGTTTTAGGAAGTACCGGTCGATAACCGATCTTCTGCACAATGGCCCGGCGGATGGACTGCTCCCGCCAAATACGTTTGACGGAACAAGACTGACACTTGCCGACGGAATCCGGAGGGACACCATCGCGGCACGATGCGATGTCGATTGCACGGTTGTCGTGAACGGTGACGCGGATCTCAGCGCGGGCATGTTGATGAGTGCCGGGGAACTCCGTGTATGCGGAGATGCCGGGATGAATGCAGGCACGCTGCTTTCTGGCGGCACAGTGGTAATCGAGGGAAATGCAGGAGAGTTTGCAGCTGCTGACATGCGTGCTGGCGTTTTGATCATAAAAGGGGAGTCGAGAGGGTTCGTCGGCGGAAAGATGCGCGGGGGTGCGGTATTCGTAAAGGGCGGCGGCGCTGTGATACCGCCTGTGAGGAAAGTTCCGATGAACGGGGGCGATTACCGCCTGCTGATGCGGACGATGCGGACGAATCAGATCGAGGCGATGATGTATACGAAATACTCGGTCAATGGATTATGATCATTTCAGTTGCTCAATCATACCTTCAAGCACACGCAACTCACGAACCATCCCCTCCCGCGTCACATCGGCAGGATTCTCCTTCCGCTCGTACTTTGATATCAGTTTCTTAACATAATCGAGTTCAGGTATCGTTGATTGGAACAGAGGCTCGTAATCCGGCAGCTCCGCAAGCGGAATTGTAACGACTTCACCTTTCTTTGTCTCTTCAGGAATTCCGTTTACCACCATAATATATGCGTATCTATCGAATCCGAACCTCCTTGCGATGTTCCTGGAGGACGCGGATATCTGCTGTGCGCGTTTTGCGCTCATCCTCCTGTAAGCACCGACCGAGTCCTTGTACTCGACAAAGAGCATCGATTCATGATTCCAGAGCATGGCATCATACTCGATCGGCTGTGCAAACTTGTGGTGCACCAGCACACCGAACATGACGCCGCTGCACCAACCTGCGTTGAGGTGCGTTCGAAATCGCTTCTCGGTCTCAGGGATGTCAGGACGCGAGAGAAGGGTGTATGGTTCGCTTCTTAGTTCGATCATGGGATTGCCACCGGTTCATTTGGTATGTGTTTAAGCCCGCTCTCCAGTTTAACTTTTGCGTCGCGGTCTATAAGGGTTACCCATCGATTCTGCAGAACGAAAACGGAATCTTTCGAAGTATTTACCTCTCATCTCCGTTCCATAAAAACAAAGTTTACAATATGGGGTGCAAACTTACCAATTATTTTTATCGTTTTCAATTCTTTTATATTAAAATAGGGATCAAAAAGGCATCTTAATTCTTCTTCTGAAGAAAAATACAAGACGGTACTGAGTGGAGTTTCTCTGTATTTCCCCAAACCGCCAAACTGGGGATTCTTCTCACTGAAACAGACAGAGAGGTACTTTCCCATTGGATTTAGTATTCGATAAACATTTTCAACATACTTCTCTCTGTTCTCCGGGAATATGTGATGCAACAACTCCCAATCATAAGCAAAGTCAAAAGTTTCCTTAACTTCATGCAGATCTCCAAGAAGATCGGCGATAAAAAAATTGCACTTGACGTCCTTCTTCTCTGCATTTTCCCTGGCAATCCTGATAGCTGTTTGGGAGATATCGATTCCAGTAACGTCAAATCCAATACTGGCAAGATAAATAGCATAATTGCCAGTACCACAGCCCAAATCAATGGTTTTACAGGGCTTCACCCTTCCACTTTCGACCAACTCAACCAAAGCGTCCGGCGCAGCCTCTATATTCCAGGGAATTTCTTCCAGTGGCATATTCCTGTAAATTTCATCCATTTCAACTAATTTCATAGCAACCCCAATGCATATATCTGGAAAGGCTCAATACACCGTTTACACTTTTTTTTGGAGCTTTGAAGTGTCGAAAGTCCATAGCGCATCCGGGTGATGCGTTATGGCAAAATAAAACAAAGCGTATATCGCCACTCATTAACTCACCCCTCACTCATCCCCCATCAGCGTCGATACATCCCCGAGCGGAAGCCCGAGTTCCTTTGCCCTTAGCATCCTTCGCACGATCTTACCGCTCCTCGTCTTCGGAAGCGTCTCCACAACCTCAAACTCCCGCGGATACGCGTGTCCTGCAAGCTTGGTCTTCACAAACTTCCTGATATCATCTTTCAGATCGTCTGTCGGCGCATAATCCGGAGCAAGCACGACAAACGCCTTGATGATCTCGCCGCGCAGCGGATCCGGCTTTCCGATGACGCCAGCTTCAACGATTGCGGGATGTTCGATCAAGGCAGATTCCACCTCGAATGGACCGACCCGCTCGCCTGATGTATTGATCACGTCGTCAGCCCTGCCGATGAAGAGGAAGTAGCCGTCCTCGTGCTGCACTGCCTTATCCCCAGTGAGATACCAGCCAGCCCTGAAGTACTCTCTATACTTTGCAGGATTTTTCCAGATCTCAAGCATCATCGATGGGAACTCTGGCGTGATCGCGAGATCGCCTTCAGTGCCACGTGGTACAGTATCCCCGTCCTCGTCGATGATTGCGGCGGTGATCCCTGGTATCGGCTTTCCCATCCATCCGGGTTTTATCGGCATCGACGGATAATTGGCGATCAGGATGCCGCCGGTCTCGGTCTGCCAGAAGTTGTCATGGATCGGCAGCCCGAATGTCCGGATGCCCCAGTGCACGATCTCGGCATTCAGCGGCTCGCCGACGCTGCAGATATGCCTGAGGCTGCCAAGATCGTATTTTTTGTGCGCATCGCTAGCTCGCATCAGCATCCGAAAAGCGGTAGGCGCGCTGTACCAGACAGTCACCTTGTACTGATCGATCACCGAGTACCATGCCTCAGGATCGAATCTCCCGCCGTGAACCACGACCGATGTGCCGCACGACCACGGTCCGAGCATCCCGTACGAGACCCCTGTGACCCAGCCCGGGTCTGCCGTGCACCAGTAGATGTCGTCCTCGTGAAGATCGAGCACCCATTCGGTGGTCGCATGTTGCCCGGCGATCGCAAGATGCCTGTGCACCACGCCTTTCGGCTTTCCAGTGGTTCCGGACGTGTACAGCATAAATGCAGGATCATCCGGCGACATCCTCGCAACATCGAACGTACCGGATGCTTTTTCCATCTCCACGGGATAACTGATCTCGCCACCCCGAACATTGGTCTCATCCACTATGATTATATGTTCGAGGTCAGGAAGATCGTCTTTTATCTCATACACCCGGCTTTTCAGTTCTGAATTGGTGATCAGGTATCTTGCGCCGCTGTCGTGCAGACGGTCGTATAGCCCTTCGGGTCCGAATGCAGAGAACATGGTGCCCGCGATCGCACCGGTCTTTAAGATGCCGAGAAAACTCACGTAGAGTTCAGGAATTCTCGGCAGGAAGATGAATGCACGGTCGCCCTTCTCGATGCCTGATGATGTTAAAAGATTGGCAAATTTGTTTGAAAGATTGGAGAGTTCGCGAAACGTGTATTTAGAAGCTTTATCGTCCCCCTGCCAGTACAATGCAATCTTATCCTTCCGCCCCGATCTGGCATGTCGGTCCACTGCGCTACATGCGGCATTTAACCTGCCGTCTTCGAACCATTCAACTTTCCCGTATGCATCCTTCCACCGGAAGGTCTTATGCGTCTCGTCGTAGTCCTGCAGGTTCGGAGTCGGTACAATCGTTGCTGGTTTTTCTATGAATTCTTGCATTTTATTCACCCACTGTTACGTACATAGATATGCCAGCCGCGTCAGTTATTGCTTTTGGTGGAAGATCGCTATCGCACCAGCACATCCCCGTCGCCGGTTATACCGACCTCGAAACCGATCACCACCACCCTGTGCCGGATCTGCTTCTCCGCGAGATCCCGAATTCTTGATGCAAGCGCAACTCCGTCGTACCGCACATGCACGCATAAGTTCTCGGAATCGGCTTTTTTGTAGACCATCCCGACCAGATCGCCAAGGCGCGTCCCCACTGCTACCTCGAACCATACCGGCGCATCGAGCGTTTTTATAAATTTTATGGTATTTTCAGCCCGCGCTATATTCTTCCGTGCCATCTTTTCGATGGCAGAGATGTTCTGCTTCGTCGTGCCCAACCCGGATGCGATCTCCTCCTGCGAACGACCGTCATTCCGCAGTCGCAGTACCAGCATCTGCCTTTCGGTGAGATTTGTATCGCGCACTGCCATCAAAAGATTCTAGGCTTGCATGATATATCAAGATATGGACTGCCCTTATGCTAATACATGCAAAATCGTGTGTGTGCGCTGGCAGCCCGGCGAGACCGACATTCGCGCAATTGCACGATCCCGATGCCAGCCCTGCTGGCGGCGTCATCGATCACCTCACATATCTTCCCTTTATTATTACATCGTGTTCATCGTATATACTTCCCACTATCACCTCCAGAATGTCTTCTAAACAAACCACGCCCCTCGTTATCCCAGCTCCGTCTACAACGATTGCGATGTGGAATTTACCCCTCTGAAATTCCTCAAGAAGGTCGTCCACCCTCTTTGTCTCTGCCACAAAATGGGGCGTTTTCATCAATTCTCTCAGCGAAACGCCGCCTTCGCCCACTTTTGCCAACAGATCCTTGGCATATAATATGCCAACGATATTATCCGTAGTCCCTTCAAAGATAGGGATTCTTGAGTGTCCACTACTCTTTATCAATTCCACGGCTGAATCCATGGTTTGATCGACTTTCATGCAAACTACCGCCTCCTTTGGTGACATCACATCCTCCGCCACGATTTCGTCAAGTTTCAGGACACCTATCATCATCTCTTTCTCATCCTCTTCGATCGCTCCTTCCTCGCTCCCTATGTCAAGCATCGTTTCCACCTCCTCTTCTGACATTAATCTTTTCCGGTGGAGTTTTATGCCTAAAATCTTCACAAAAATACCTGTAATAATAGAAAAAAACTTTGTGATCGGTTGGAAAATAGAAGCCAGGATCTGCATGGGCTTGGAAATTAGAAGGGAAATCCTTTCTGCCTGATGAACCGCGATCGTCTTTGGTATGATCTCAGAGAACGTGAGGATTAAAAGGGTCATAACTACGATCGCAATAGCCACGCCGTGGGTGGGACCAAAGATCTCTATTGAGATGGATGTTGCTACCGCCGACGCAGCGATATTCACCACATTATTCAGGATGAGTACGGATGTGAGCACGGATTCGGGGTCGCGGACCAGCTTATCTATCTCCTCTGCTCCTTTCACACCGCGTTTCAACAAAATCCTCGCTTTTATCTTGCCTATTACGATCAGGGCAGTTTCGGAGGCGGAGAAGAGCCCGGACAGGAGTAATAGCACAGATAGAAGTAAAAGTTGTTCAATGAGAAACGCCATCTTTTTTTCCTCTTTTGACTAATAGTTTATGGAGTCTCTTATAAACTGTTGCCAGAAGAGCCTGATTCAGCATCCCTGACCTCCCGCTTCCGGAGTTCATCCGCAAACCAGATGACACGCTGTGGGACTGCGATCTCGATTCCATTCCCCTCAAGCGCCTTCTTTATCTCCCAGAGCAGCTCCATCTTGAGATCGTACCACTCGGTAGCAGGTGCCCAGATCCTTACATGGGGATTAACCGAATTGTCTCCGAGATTGTCGACAAAGACCTGGGGTGATGGCTTTTTCAGGGCGAAGGGCTGCTCATCGATCAAGTCTTCGATGATCTCGATAGCCAGATCGGCATCGTCGCTGTACCTTATCCCAACGACGTACTCAAACCTCCTTGCGATATTGGCAACATAATTGGTTATAATGCCGGTAAATACCTTCTCATTTGGAATTCGCACGTACAGTCCATTATACGTCCTGACTATTGTCGAGACGATGTGGATATCCTCTACAAACCCTGAAATATCATCGACACGCAGCTGATCCCCTATCTTGATCGGTCGCTCAAACATGAGGAAGAGCCCGGATATGAGATTGCCTACTATGCTCTGGCTTGCAAAACCGATCACTATGCC
>CBDAFH010000002.1:0-4854 GCA_965195165.1 uncultured ANME-2 cluster archaeon
GAAATTATGGTGAACACTATCTGGCAGATAATCTCGTAGGCGATGTTCGAAACATGTACTATTGGGCATCCCGGATCCCCACCAGTGTTACTGGAATTTTCGGATAGATTTTTTGTGCCCCAAATCTAGACTGGTCCCAAACTATTACCAGATTTGATAGATCAACATTCTAACGCACTAAAAATTTTAAGTAAATATTACGATGAATATTATTTGAATCCAGCACAATAATAATAATAACTTCTAAAAGTGGTATTTTTCTAAACTAAACTCCTAAATGACTAACCGTAACCATTTTTTCTATTGAACCCATGCTTGGATTATGTGCCGATATTTGGCAAGTGGGTAGTGATTAATAATCTGAGCATCAGTCCTGATGCCCCGGATTTTGCAAGCACTCCAGGGTCGTTGACTTAAATCAAAAGAATCGGCAATACGGAAGAAAAAAATCGGATAAAGTCCCAATACCCTAATCTTCCATATCATTTTCAGAGAGTCTTCCAACCCTCGCCACAGCAACCGCAAGGTCGCCCGGACCGAGCCGCATGATCCGCACACCTTGGGTATTTCGCCCTTGCATCCTGATATCGCGCACAGGAATCCGGATGATGTTCCCGTTCTGGCTGGTGACGAGGAGTTCGTCGTCCTCGTAGACTGTTTTGATCGCTATCCCAAGCCCGTTTCGCAGATTCGGGATGATCGTGATGATTCCTTTCCCTCCGCGCCTTGTGACGCGGTATTCATCGAATTCGGTCCGTTTCCCGTATCCGTTCTCGGTCAGGGTCAGGAGCGCGGCACCCGCCTCCACGATCTCCATATCAACAACGTAATCGTTAGCCGCAAGACTGATGCCCCTAACGCCGCGTGCGCTCCTGCCCATGCTGCGCACGTCAGGCGCATGGAACCGGATTGCTTTGGCTTGAGCGGTACCGATGAGGATGTCATCGGAATCAGTAACCATCCTGACAGATACCAGTTCATCCCCCAGGTCCAGCTTAAGCGCAATGATCCCGCCTTTGCGTGGGCGTGCAAACTCGGAAAGCGCTGTTCTCTTGGCAACCCCGCGCTTTGTCGCCATGACAAGATAATGATCCGGATCAAACGTGCTGACTTTGACAAACGCGGTAACGCTCTCGCCGCCGGATAACTCTAGCAGGTTCACGATCGCCTTTCCTTTCGACTGCCTGCTCGCCTCAGGAATCCTGTATACCTTGAGCCAGTGAACCTTGCCCTTGTCTGTGAAAAAGAGGATGTAATCGTGGGTGTTTGCGATGAAGATATCCTCGACAACGTCTTCTTCCTTCGTGCCCATGCCGATAACGCCCCTGCCGCCGCGCCCCTGCTGCCTGTACGTATCGACCGGCACACGCTTGATGTAGCCGGTGTTCGAGATCGTGATGATCGCATCTTCCGACGGGATCAAGTCTTCGTCCTCAAACTCCTCGTGCGCCTCAAGTATCTCAGTCCTCCGCAGGTCCGCATACTTCTCTCTTATCGTGAGGAGTTCCTCTTTTATCAGGTCGAGGACTTTTTGGGGGTTTGCGAGCACTTCCCCAAGGAACGCAATAATCTCTTCGAGCGATGCATACTCTTCCTCCAGTTTCTCGCGTTCAATACCTGTGAGGCGGCGCAACTGCATCTCAAGGATCGCTTTAGCCTGCACATCAGATAGTCCGAAATTCGCGATCAAACCGTCTCTTGCTGCCTCTGACGTCTTTGATGACCGTATCAGCTTGATCACGGCATCGATGTTGTCGAGAGCGATCTTCAGCCCGTCAAGGATGTGCATCCGATCTTCTGCCTTTTTAAGATCGTATCTACTTCTCCGGATGATTATCTCTTTTCTGTGATCGATATAACACTGTATCAAGTCCTTCAGTGGGAGAACCTTCGGCTCGCCGTTCACCAGCACGAGGTTGATGATCCCGAAGGTGGTCTTCAGTTGCGTGTGCTTGTATAACTGGTTTAAGATGACCTGCGTGTTCGCGCCCTTCCGGGTCTCGATAACGACCCTGATCCCGTCCTTGTCCGATTCGTCCCTGAGATCACTGATGCCCTCGACCTGCTTCCCCTTCACGAGATCTGCGATGTTCTCGACGAGTTTCGCCTTGTTCACACGGTACGGAAGTTCAGTGACGATGATCCGCTCCCTGTCCTTCGTAGTCTCGATCTCTGTTATAGCGATCATCTCGACGATGCCGCGTCCTGTCGTGTACGCAGCCAGAACCCCTTTAAGTCCGGTTATTGCGGCGGCTGTAGGGAAATCCGGCGCCTTCACATGCGCCATCAGTTCGTGAACGGTCGCATCAGGATTGTCGATCAGGTGGATGGTGCCGTCTACGACCTCGCCTAAGTTGTGCGGCGGCATATTCGTTGCCATCCCAACAGCGATCCCTGTCGAGCCGTTCACAAGCAGATTCGGGAGCAGCGCAGGGAGAACGGACGGCTCTTTCAAGGAATTATCATAATTAGGAACAAAATCGACGGTATCCTTGTTTATGTCATCGAGAAGCTCCTTTGCGACCTTCGCCATCTTAACTTCAGTATATCTCATCGCGGCCGCGGAATCTCCGTCGATCGAGCCGAAATTCCCCTGCCCATTAATAAGCGGATACCGAAGCGAGAACGTCTGCACCATCCTGACGATGGTGTCATAGATCGCGGCATCGCCATGCGGGTGGTACCTGCCCATCACGTCACCAACGATGCGTGCCGATTTGCGGTGTGGCTTATCAGGCAGCGACCCACTCTCGAACATCGAGTACAGGATGCGACGGTGCACAGGTTTCAGCCCATCCCTGACATCGGGAAGCGCACGCCCGACGATCACGCTCATCGCATAATCGAGATACGAGGATTTCAGTTCCTCGGTGATTGCGACCTGGCGTACCCTATCAGTCTCCGGTTCTAACTGTGTTTGCGGGTCAGGGGGTGTGGTCATGTAATCTCTGTAATATGTTGTCCTGTTAAGACTTAAGATGATCGAGGCGAGTGGGTATAATCTTAAAATAATGAATATATTCTTATGAACATGACTCTCCGATATTGGTCCGTATACGTTCTCGCGAAAGCATTCGTAAACTTTATAGATAGGGAGATAAAAAATACACGAGGATGTTAGCCTATGATTAGGAGGAGATTTTCATGCGAATAAAAAGAATAACAGTCAAGGATCTGTTTGGGATGTTTTGTCATGAGATTCCTTTGAATATGGACGAGCACATAACGATCATTCATGGGCCAAATGGAATTGGGAAGACAATCCTGCTTAAGATGTTAAACGCACTTTTCAAATCATCCTATGAGGAGTTCCGCAACATCCCATTCAGTGAGTTGTCCGTGGATTTCGATGATGGGAATATTCTCCGTCTGAAAAAAGAGATTAAACCCGGTGTCGATAAAAGTGGTGAGGGTAGCAAATTGATTTTTGAGTTCGAAAATCTCGGCTCAAAGCTAAAGTCATATACCATAAAGTTCGCAAGACCGCAAGAAGTGGTAGAAGGCTCTTCAGATTACGTAGAAATGGTTGCGAAATGGGTACAGATGGATGTATTTGGGAATCCGGTTAATTTTAGAAATAAATTACCTCAAAAAATTGAAAACGAACCTGGTTGGTTAAAAGACATACAAAAATCGATTCGTATCCGCTTCATAGAAACCCAACGCTTGATCAGTTTTCCGGATTCGCGTAGTCGCCGCAAATACGAGGAATTGCCTCGCATGATCCCAACCGTTCTCAACTATTCCGAAGAATTGGCAAACGCGATTCAGAAAAAACTTGCAGAATCTGCGGAATTGTCACAATCACTGGATCGAACGTTCCCTACAAGATTGGTCAAAGTGAAAGGTTCCTCTAAGCCAACAATAGATGAATTGAGAGATGATTTAAGCAAACTTGAGGAAAAACGTTCACGTCTGGTGGCGGCCGGACTGCTGGACCGAGGCGAAGAGATTGACTTTAAGGATCAAGATATCGACGAGAGCAACAGAAATGTTCTATCAGTCTATATCGATGACGGTAAAGAGAAGTTAAAAGTTTTTGACGAATTAACTGATAAGATAGACCTTCTGGTGAAGATTGTTAATAGCCGATTTCTTTATAAGAAAATGTCGATCAGTAAAAAGGAAGGTTTCATCTTCGAAACGTCCGATGGACAAAGTATATCGCCCACCGACCTCTCTTCAGGAGAACAACACGAATTGGTTTTGAATTATGAATTGCTGTTTAAAGTCGACCCCGATTCCCTCATTCTCATCGATGAACCCGAATTATCCTTACATGTTATCTGGCAGCAGCAATTCCTCAAAGATTTGCAGGAGATCATCAAACTCGCAGGATTCGATGTCCTGCTCGCTACACACGCACCCGATATAATTCATGATCGATGGGATCTAACAGTTGAATTGGGCGGATCCACTAAATGAGGCAAACCGTCTACAGCATCGTAAATACCGCCCGCATGATGCGTACCCAGTATACCGGAACAATCCTGATAGTCGAAGGCAGCACAGATGCGCGGGTTTATGGGCGTCTTGTCAGCGAGACCGAATGCAGGTTGATTCCCGCAACTGGTAAGGATAAGGCGATCGGTGCTCTGAAACTTCTTGAAAACGGCGGTTTTGGCGGAGTTCTGACTGTAGTTGATGCCGACTTCCAGCGACTTGATGGCATTGATCCCAATAGTCCAAACCTGCTTCTGACAGACAGCCACGATCTTGAGACGATGATTCTGTGTTCGGATGCACTTGATAACGTTCTATCCGAGTTCGGATCAGCCAATAAAATTAGATCGGAAGAGCACACGTCTGAACTCCAGTCACATGTCAGAATCTCGTATGCCGTCTTCTGCTTGA
>CBDAFH010000003.1:0-8842 GCA_965195165.1 uncultured ANME-2 cluster archaeon
GTATCGCTTGCATTATTCGTACTTCCGAACACGATATCGATGTTTGTGGGGCAGCACACATTCGAAGCAGGCGTGCAGTGCCAGAAGTGCCATGTGGCAGAATATTGCGAACTCTACGAATCGACCACGATAGATGTTCACAAACGGGCAGCCAACAACATGAATTACACCACGTTCCTCTCTGTGGGTGGGATCGAATATGATTCATCGAATTCAAAGATCAAAGCGATCGATGACAAGGAATGGGCATGGAACGGGGCGTGGGATGGTGGAAATGGCACATGGGAGTACGGCAGCGAACGTAAACGGGTTTCTCTCGATTTCAACGGCGACGGCGAGATCGACGGAGCAGAGCTATGCCACCTATGCCACAACTCATCGCTCTTCGGTCTCGAGGGGGGACATGCGGTTACTGTGCGGGTATGCGATGATGACCGCTGTCACGGGAACCGTAACCACGCGTATCTGGGAGATGCGACAGACATGTTTGCCAATCCCGCAAACGCAACGTATGTGGTAACCGCAGGATACAATCTCAGCAGGGGAAACGTCCACCAGTCGTTCTATCTCAACCTGTCCAACCAATCATCCACATACTCTGCCGGAAGTCCGTTCGGACATGCGTGCGGCAATGCTTATGAAATTGCACTATCAAGGGGGCACTGGACTTGTATCGGTTGTCACTCCGATGTCGGGACAGATGTGACCTTAAATCCGCATCCGGTTTATAATCACAGTGATGTGGACGCACCGCAGCGGAGATACTGGTAAGACCTCACAACAAAATAACCACGGGTCACCGGATCACGGAGTTGTTTTTTGTGGTGATTCCAGAGTCGCGATAACCCAATTCAGATTCGTGGAATTCGTTTAAACGTGTGCATCCATGTTTAAGAATACTTTTTGGTATATGACCTTTCCCGACCGGAAGGAATTGGCAGGTATCCGAAAAGTTCTCACGAGCGTTAAGTAACATTTAAGTGAATACATCCCAAACGCATGTATAGATGATGTGAGTGGGTGAATGTGGTGCATACAATGGCGACAACGTTGGCAACCGGTTTATGTGGCGGCGAAAATGGAGCTCTGGCAGCTAAAGACGCGGTTTTGCAGGCCAAAGAGAAATTAGGTAGAACCCGAGTCGATCTTTCGATCGTATACTCAACGAGCGAGTACGATTATCAGGAAGTCGTAGATGCGGTAAGAGAAGCCACCGGTAATGCGCCTTTGATCGGAGCCTCCACCGCAGGAGAGTTTACTGAGGATGGTGTTGATAAGGGGAATGTGGCTGTGGGCTTGCTATCATCAGATGATATCAAGGTCTTCACTGCTATTGCAGGGGGCGTAAAGAAAGACACCGAAGCAGCAATAAAAGAGGTCATAGCAAAGCTGCCTGGTAAGGTGAAAGGGTACCCCAACCTGACCGCCATTCTCATCGCTGATGGTTTATCGGGTATGGGTGAAAGGGTTGCGTTACTGGCGTCGTATCTCTTTGGCAAGGGGCTGGGGATCGTTGGGGGCATGGCTGGTGACGATTTCAAGATGGAGAAGACCTTTGTCTTCTCTGATGGCAATGTCCGTACCGATGCAATCGGTGTCTGCCTTCTTGCCTCGAAAATGCCTCTATTTACCGGAGTAAAACATGGACACACCCCTGTAAGTAGGGAACTGAAAGCAACAAGGACTGAAGGTAATGTGCTTTATGAGATAAATGATATGCCAGCATGGGCGGCATGGAAGCAAGAGACCGCAGAAACTGCAAGAAAAGCGGGTATCGATGTAAACCAGCTCAAGACGCCTGCGGAGATTGCACAGTTCTGTGCCAATTCCCAGCTCGGTCTTGCAACCGAGAAAAAGGGTGAGTATAAGATAAGATGGCCTGTAAGTGCAAACGAAGACGGCTCCCTTAATTTCGCCTGCGATATCGCGGAGGGTGCAATCTTCCGCATCATGGACGGCAGTAATCTGGAAGACCAGATCGACGCCGCAGAGGGGGCTGCCATGATGGCAAAGCGATCGGCAGAGGATGCAGGATACTTGGAATTTGCTGGCATCCTTGTCTTTGACTGTGCGCACAGGCAGTTGATTATGGGGGACCGGTTTTCTGAGAGCGTGGATCGCTTCAAGAAGGTCCTGCCGGGCGTTCCCCTGCTTGGCTGGGAGACCTACGGCGAGATCCGTATGGAACCCGGGCAGTTCAGCGGATTTCACAACACAACAGCTGTTGTCCTGCTTTTGCCAAAAGGCGGCAATGTGACATGAGGTGAATATCTGCGATGAAGACTGCGAAGAGTGACCTGACCGGGATGTATGCCCAGAGTATCGGCATAGAAGCAGCCAGGGAACTGATCGCTAAAAAGATAGACGCTGCCGCACTGGAAGATAAGGAGCGATACACCGAGGAAGAGATAGTCAGGATATGCAACGAACTGTTAAAGGAAGGCGGCTTGACAGGGATCGTTGCACAGACCTTCCTGATTCAACTGGAGTACAAGAAGTCTGAAGAGCAGAGATTGCTGCTCGACAACATAAATACCCATATCTGGTATCTGGCAGATGTAGGGGTGTATGGTGCCGTAAACAAAGCACACGCGGAATTTTTCGGGGTGGATCTGGTGGATCTGGAGGGTAGTAATCTACGCGACATTCTCAACAAAGAAGAATCCGAAATCTGCATCAGTGGTAACAGGGACGTATTCGAGAAGAAAATACAGATCCGGCTCGAAGAGTGGATCAAGAACGGCAGTGGGGAGATGCGCTTACTCTCCATCATAAAGACGCCGAAACTTAACGATGCTGGCGATGTCGAATATGTGATCTGTACAGCAGAAGATATCACAGAGCGCAAGCGTGCCGAGGAGCAGATAACGCGCTTAAATAGCGTCCTTAGGGCTATAAGAAATGTAAACGAATTGCTCGTGACAGAGAAGGACAGGAGCATCCTCCTTCGGAAATCATGCGATGCCCTCATAGATGCATGGGGCTATGATGCTGCATGGCTCAGTTTATTCGAGGATGGTAAGAGATTTGTCGAGGTTGTGGGATCCGGTTTTCCGGAGGATGTCTCGCGCTTTAGCAGACACGTGATAAGCGGGAGTAATCCTCCCTGCATCAAGAACGCGCTCGCCTCGGAAGAGGATGTTTTGGTCATGGATTCAAGAGAGTGTAGAGGATGTTTCTTCAAAGACGCATGTCGTGGGAGAGAGGTTACAATCCTCCGTGTAGAACATGCAGGCAGGTTCTTCGGGCTGCTTGCCGTACTGCTCGCACCGGATGTTGCAGTGGATGATGAGGAGAAGCATCTTCTCGCAGAGGTGGCTTCCGATATAGCGATCGGTCTTCATGACATAGAGATAATGGGGATTTTGCGCGAGAGGGAACAGATCGTTCGGAAGCAGAACGAGATGCTTATGGGGCTGGCAAAATGCAAGGAGTTGTACAGTGGCGATCTGGCTGACTCGTTCCGGATTGTCACAGAAGCCACAGCCCACGCGGTCGAGGTTGAGCGGGTGAGTGTGTGGCTATATGGGGATGACCGCTCGACGATTCGATGCATCGATTTGTATAATATGAGCACCGATAGCCACTCAGAGGGTATGGTGCTTGCGGCGACAGATTATCCCTCCTATTTCAAGGCACTGGAAGAAGGCGCGTTCATTGCTGCGCATGATGCACATAAAGATCCCCGGACCAATGAATTTTCCGACTCATATCTCTCCCGGCTCGGCATCACATCGATGCTGGATGTTCCGATACGGCTGAAAGGGGAGGTGATGGGGATCGTATGTTATGAGCATGTTGGACCTGCACGCAGGTGGACGATGGAAGAGGAGAATTTCGCCCGTTCCCCTGCCGACTATATCTCGCTGGCGATGGAAGCCGACGAGCGAAGAAGGGCAGAAGAAGCATTGAGACTGGCTACTCTCTCGCTGCAAGAACATGTGGTGATGCTGGAAGAGTCGAATACGAGGGCAGAAGAAGCTTCCCGTTTGAGAGAGTACTTCTTAAAAGAGACGTCACACCGGATCATCACACCCGTGACGATCGTTGGGGGCTATTCAAAATGGTTGCTCGAGTCCAACAATTTTAACAAGGATCAGAAAGAGAAAATCCAGACGATATGTGATAGAAATGAGGAAGTCCAGACGCTTGTCAGGGATGCGCTTGAGGAAAAGTATTTAGCGGACATAAAATAAAATAAAGAGGTGATTTATAGGATGGAGTATAATATCTTGCTCGTGGACGATGAGGCAGATATTCATGAATTGATGTCCCTGTTTCTGGAGATGGATGAGGAGCACACGTTTATCATGGATTCTGCTGAAAATGGTAAGGCCGGAGTTGAAATGTACAGTAAACTCTCAAAGGAAGGTCGAAAACCCGATATCGTGCTGATGGACCTTAGAATGCCTGTGATGGGCGGCGTTGAAGCCACCGGGCAGATACTCGAGAGCGACCCGGGAGCGAACATATACCTGTTCACCGCATACACCAAGACAGAGGTGGAGACGGATGCGCTCGAAGCAGGAGCAAAAGGGACGCTTAACAAAAGCACGGACTGGAACCGGACCGTGGGGACAATCGTGGATATTCTGGAGTCGTCGTGATCGTCTGGTCTGGCACGGGCAAACACTTGACGTCACACCACCAGCTAAACCGACCCCCCCCACCCCCAAGGTTGAGATCCATCTCTTCGAAACTCTATTCTCCTTGTACGATCACTCCAGATCCCTGTGATACGCCTGCAGCGACGCAACCGTGATCTCGCTTTTGATAGCAGCACAGATCCCCTCGACCGTTGCCACAACTGCCTCTGCTGAAGTGATGTACGGAATCCTATGCTTTATCGCAGCCTGCCGGATGTAACTGTCATCCTCCTTCCCTCTCCGCCCAACCGGCACATTAAACACGAGCTGGATCTTTTTGTTCTCAATAGCGTCTACGATATTCGGTCGTCCTTCCTGAAGCTTCAGCACGAGTTCACCGGGCACACCCGCACCATCAAGGAACTCCTTTGTCCCGCGGGTCGCATATATCGTAAACCCAAGATCGACGAGTTTCCGCACCGCATCCACAACTTTAGCCCTCGCCCATTCAGGAACTGTCACGAGAACGCCCCCTTCGCTTGGATCTGTCGGAAGCGGTGTTCCTGTTGCGTCCTGCGCCTTAAAAAACGCCATCCCAAAGTTATCAGCGATTCCCATCACCTCGCCTGTCGCCCGCATCTCAGGTCCGAGTACAGGATCGACCTCCGGGAACATGTTAAACGGGAATACCGCTTCTTTCACGGCCACATACGGGAGATCATACTCTTTGAGTTCCGGGAAGTCAGATATCTTCTTTCCAAGCGCTATGATCTGTGTTGCGATGTTTGCAATCGAAATTCCTGTTACCTTGCTCACAAGCGGAACCGTGCGTGATGCACGCGGGTTTGCCTCGAGGATGTAGACCTTTTCATCGGCTATTGCGTACTGTATGTTCATGAGACCGATGACACCGAGCGCCCGCCCCATCTTTGCGGTGTAATCCTTGATTATCCGGATATTCGCATCAGTTATCGTTCGTGAAGGAATCACACATGCGCTGTCGCCTGAGTGAACTCCTGCAAGCTCGATGTGTTCCATCACTGCGGCGGTGAATGTGTCTTCGCCGTCTGAGATCGCATCGACCTCGACCTCGGTTGCGTTCTCAAGGAACTTGTCGATCAGGATCGGGCGATCAGGCGTCACCTCGACAGCCATCCTCGCGTAGTTGACGAGCATCTCCTTGTCGTAGACGACCTCCATGCCGCGTCCGCCAAGAACATACGAGGGTCGCACCATCAGCGGGTAGCCGATCTTCTCTCCCTTCTCGATCGCCCCCTCTAACGACCGTGCGATATCGTTCTCTGGCTGCGGTATCTCGAGTTCTATCATCAGGTCCTTGAACCGCTCCCGGTCCTCCGCAACATCGATACTTTCAGGAGACGTGCCAAGGATCGTAACACCAGCGTCCTGCAACTCCTTTGCGATGTTTAGCGGGGTCTGTCCTCCGAACTGGACGATCGCACCATCTGGCTTTTCCTTTTCGTAGATGCTCAGCACATCCTCTACTGTGAGCGGCTCGAAGTAGAGCTTGTCAGAGGTGTCATAGTCGGTTGACACGGTCTCCGGATTGCAATTTACCATTACCGTCTTTATCCCCGCGTCACGGAGTGTAAATGCGGTGTGTACGCAGGTGTAATCGAACTCGATCCCCTGGCCGATCCTGTTCGGCCCGCCGCCGAGGATCAGTATCTTCTTCCCGTCCACGGGTTCGTTCTGGTCAGCCCCGTTGTATGTGGAGTAGTAGTACGCGCCGTCCGCACCGCTCACCGGAACCGGCTGGTGACTCTGCGCCATGCCGAGTGAGAGCCGCCTCTCCCTGATTTCGGTCTCGGATACTCCGAATATCTCGCTTAAGTAGCGGTCAGAGAAGCCGTTTTTCTTTGCCGCAATAAGCATTTCATCAGATAACTCCCCGGAGCTTTCCATTTCTTTTTCAAAGTCGACAAGTTCCTTCATCTGCTGAATAAACCATTTGCCGATCTTTGTTCGCTCGTATCCCTCATCAACAGAGAGTCCTTTCTTAAGCGCCTCGTATAGCTGGAAGATCCGTTCACTGCTCGGCGTTCCGATAGCGCTCCTCAGCTCTTCAAGAGACATGCTCTCGAACTCCCTGATCCTGCCAGGCCCATATCTCTTGATCTCGAGAGACCGGATCGCCTTCTGGAATGTTTCCTTGAAGTTCTTCCCAATCGACATCACCTCGCCAACAGCCCGCATCTGCGTCCCGAGAACGTCGTTCACGCCCTTAAACTTCTCAAACGCCCATCTCGGGAACTTTGCAACGACGTAATCCCCACCTGGCGTGTACTTCTCGAGTGTGCCGTCTCGCCAGTATCCGATCTCGTCCATGGTTATCCCGGACGCAAGCTTTGTCGAGATCAGTGCAATCGGAAACCCCGTCGCCTTCGAGGCAAGTGCTGATGACCTGGACGTTCGCGGGTTGATCTCGATCACCACGAGCCGGTCTGTCTCAAGATCGTGGGCGAACTGGACGTTTGTTCCGCCGATCACGCCGATGCCCTCAACGATCCGGTATGAGTAGTCCTGCATCCGCTTCTGGAGTTCTGGGGGCACGGTTAACATCGGCGCAACGCAGAAGCTGTCGCCGGTGTGAACACCCATCGGGTCGCAGTTCTCGATGAAGCAGACCGTTATCATCTGGTTCTTCGCATCCCGCACAACCTCGAGTTCGAGTTCCTCCCATCCGAGAACAGACTCCTCAATTAAGACCTGCCCTACGAGCGAGGCGGCAATCCCCCTTGCCGCAATCGTTCTGAGCTCTTCTAAGTTATACACAAGCCCACCGCCGGTGCCGCCCATCGTGTACGCAGGTCTCACAACCACCGGGTATCCGAGCTTATCTGCGATCTTCTCGGATTCTTCGACCGTGTACGCAGGTTCACTCTCCGGCATATCGATTCCCAGCTTATTCATCGTCTCTTTAAAAGCGATACGGTCCTCTCCCCGCTCGATTGCGTCCGGCTGGACTCCGATCACGGTAACGCCGTGTTTTTCAAGAACACCTGCTTTGTAGAGGGCTGCTGAGAGATTCAGCGCGGTCTGCCCGCCGAGGTTCGTCAAAAGCCCATCAGGCTTCTCCTTTTCGATGATTCTCTCAAGATTTGCGAACGTTAATGGCTCGATGTAGGTGATGTCTGCCATCCCCGGGTCTGTCATGATGGTTGCAGGGTTTGAGTTCACGAGCACGATCTCATAACCCTCCTCTCGCAGAGCCTTGCACGCCTGTGTGCCAGAATAATCGAACTCGCACGCCTGCCCGATGACGATCGGTCCCGATCCGATGATCAGGATCTTATGTAGGTCTTCTCTCTTTGGCATGATTCTCTCCGAATTTGGGATTTGGGGCGAGGGTGTAAAAAGGTTGTTCATCCTGGTTCGGGCGACTGTGGCAAAAGTGTGGCTGCACACATATCAGCCGTTGTAGGTCATATCATACGTCACAACCCGACAGGGCAGGACTATGCGAAGTGATTTATAAGGGGTTTACCAAAAAGCATAACCGATGAAAAGAGATGTTAGTTTCTCGCTGCTCGGACTCATCATGCTGCTATGCCTGGGGATTGCAGCAGCCAGCGTGTACTACCAGTACACCTACACTGATCTGCAATCAAAGTACGAAGTCTCAAACGATACCTTGCAGGAGACGATTATCGACTATCAGGAGAAGGAGAAGTTTCTGGACGCTGCTCTTCAGAACCTGAGTCTTTCGGAGGAGCGGGAGGAGGCGCTCGGAGGTAAGTATCAGGAGGTCGAGACCGAGAAGGTAGGACTCCAGACCGACCTTGCAGAGGCGAATGAGGCTATTAAATCACTGAACAGGCAGAAAGAAAATCTGGAAAGCGAGGTCGAGACTCTGGATAAGAAATATAAGGAAGCAGAGATAGGCCGACTTTCTCTGGTGAAAAAAGTTGATGGCTACAAAGGCGAGATAAACAATCTGGAAGATGATATCGACGATTTGAAAAAGGAAATCGCGGAGCTGAAAGCTCAAATTGCGGCTTCGGATGGGACATCATCCGAATGACTGCAATCGTCTACCATCCCGATTACCTGCTGCATGAGACCGGAAGGCATCCGGAGCGGAAGGAGCGGTTGATCGCGATCATGCAACTGATCGAGGATGCCGGGATCGACCTGCGCAAGATCAAGCCAGAGCCGGCATCCATCGAAGAGCTCCGGTATGTCCACGATCCGGATTACATAACAAAAGTTAGGGAATACTCGAAACGTGAAAT
>CBDAFH010000004.1:0-4735 GCA_965195165.1 uncultured ANME-2 cluster archaeon
AAACAATCACAAGGAGGCTTAAGCAAATGCAAAGATATCGGATCTCGGTAGTGATCGAGAAGGACGCAGATGGCTATTTTGCCTTCTGCCCTGAGCTTCAGGGATGTTATACGCAGGGTGATAGCTACGAAGAGGTTTTAGAGAATATCAGGGATGCTATTCGCATTCATATTGAAGATAGGAGGGAAGATAGAGAAGATATCCCTCACACAGAGGCTATAAGCCTGACATCTCTGGAAGTAGCCGTATGAAAGGAAAGCTCCCCCGGATCACTGCTGGCAGAGTGATCAGGGTTCTGGAGAAGGTGGGTTTTGTTCTCGTCCGGCAGAGCGGGAGTCACAGGATTTACAAAAACAGTGAAGGGAATAGAGTAACAGTACCGTATCACTCAAAAAAGGTTCTCCACCCAAAGGTCTTAAAAAGCATCCTCCGAGATGCGGATTTGACGGTAGAACAGTTCAGAGAAATGGTGGAGTAGATATGTGAGATCCACTCAAGAACTTATGTGGCTTGTCATGGAATCCGGGAGTTTCGACTGGCTGGATTCCAGTTGCGAGGATGTTTACTCCAGTGAGGATGGTGAGGCAGTCAAATGGCTCAGCGAATAGTAAGGCGAGGTAGAAGTGTAGATGAAAAGAGCTGAACAACAAGAGGGATAAACATGATAGAGAATAATGTGGACACTGCCTTTTTCCATTCATGGTTTCGAAAGTACGTAAAAGGTTTTTACTCGGAAGATCCAAAAATCCAGGAGAATATCAGACTTAAAGAAGAACACACGTTACGTGTTTGTAAGGAGATTCTTCGGCTATGCAAAGCGCTCCATCTTGATAGAAATGTACTTTGTCTGGCTGATACCATCGCATTATTTCACGACATAGGTCGCTTTGAACAATTCAAGACTTATGGCACTTTCAATGATAAGGTATCGGAAAACCACGCAACTCTTGGGCTGAAGGTTTTAGAAGAAACAAACGTATTAAGCCGGCTCACAAAAACACAACGTTCCATCGCTTACAAAGCCATAGGATATCACAATGTACGTAAACTTCCCGACCCCGCTGATGAAACCCCTGATTGTTTACTGTATTCAAAATTATTGCGGGATGCGGATAAATTGGATATATGGCTGGTTGTGACAACTTATTATGTAAAACGTCATAAGCATCGCAACCCTGCATTGGAACTTGAACTTCCCGATACACCCGAATATTCACTTTGTTTCGTTGAAGATATCCTTAACAACCGGGTTTCAAATTCTCATGAGTTGAAAACATTTAATGATATGAAACTCCTGCAACTGGGTTGGATATTTGACATCAATTTTCCTAATACATTCATTCAGATTCAACAAAGACGGATTATTGAGAAGATCATTACTGACCTGCCTGATACTGAAGATATACTAAAAATTCAAAATCATTTAAAAGAATATTTGAATGAAAGAACATCTGAAAAAATAGGTAATTCCTGATCCCCGATATAAAAATCAAACGATGCGCAAACGGCAGAAGAAATACCATGATACGAGAATGGAGATAACATGACCACAACCTGCTCTGCACCCGGAAAAATATATCTCTTCGGCGAACACGCGGTAGTCTACGGCAAGCGTGCGATCGCATCCGCAATCAACCTCCGCACCACCGCAACGGTTTCGGAATCTGACCAGACGACGATCTCGTCCCTTCTCGGCACAACAGGCATCGATTACATGGTGCATCCCTACATCTCGCGGTGCATCGAATCGCTCGCGGTCCCTCCCGTCTCGGTGCGGATCGATTCAGAGATTCCGGTCGGTTCAGGACTCGGATCGTCGGCTGCTGCGGTGATCGCAACACTTGGCGCGCTCAATGCCGAGTTCCGGCTCATGATGGACAGCGCCACGCTTGCAGAGGTGGGACACCGGATCGAGCGGGATATCCAGGGATCGGCATCGCCGACCGACACCACAGTCTCGACGATGGGCGGCACCATGCTGGTAAAACCCGGAGTATCGTCATCGAGACTGCGGATGATTGAGTGCGATATCGTGATCGGAGACACAAAAGAGTTCTCTTCCACAAAAGAACTTGTGGGAAACGTCAGAATCCTGCATGAGGGCTATCCCGGGGTAATAGACTCGATATTAGATACCATAGACAATCTGTCTGAGATCGGCGTGTCCTTAATCGAGGGACTCGATTACCAGTCAGTTGGGGAACTGATGAACATCGATCATGGGCTTCTGGATGCGATCGGCGTCGGAAGCGCGAAACTCTCGCGACTCGTGTACGCTGCCAGGGACGCGGGCGCGTATGGTGCAAAGATCACAGGCGCTGGCGGCGGTGGGTGCATCGTTGCGCTCGTCCGCGGTTCGGGTGCTGATAGTGGTGGTACTGACGCGGTTGCTTCCGCGATAAACGACGCCGGGGGGCGTGCGATCATCACGAAGGCGAGCGAGGACGGGGTCGTTGTGCGAGAAACTTTCTGATCGCCCTAAAAGTGCTAAGTGAAGCAGAACAGCTACGTCACGAGTATTATGATGACCGCTCCACAGCCGCGGCCACGCCAAGAATCCTCGGCTCATCGAAGTACCGCCCAATGATCTGCATCCCGATCGGCAGTCCCTGTGTGCTCCCGCATGGCACCGATACCGATGGCACGCCTGCGAGGTTGATCGGAACTGTGTTCACATCAGCCAGGTACTGCGAGAGCGGATCCACGAGTTCCCCAATCCGAAACGCGGGCATCGGCATCGTCGGCGCAATCAGGACATCAACGTCCTTGAACGCCAGATCGAAGTCCTGTTTGACGAGTGTCCGCACTTGAAGCGCCTTTAAGTAGTATTTATCGTGATATCCAGTCGATAACGAGAACGTGCCGAGAATGATCCTCCGCTTGACCTCCGCTCCGAACCCGAGCGCACGAACCTCAGAAAACGTGGTGCTCCAGTCCTTATCCTCGGTCCTGAGACCGTATCTCATGCCGTCGAACCTCGCCAGATTCGAGGATGCTTCGCTCATCGCAATGATGTAGTATGCGGCAAGCGCATAATCGGTATGCGGCATATCGACCTCGCTGTATGTTGCGCCCTCGTCCTCAAGATGGTGTATCCCGTCCCAGACCGCGCTTTCGACCGCGGGATCGATCCCCTCACCAAAGTACTGCGCGGGAACGCCGATCGTAAGTCCCTCGACGTCGCAATCGATGCCGATCTCGGTATCAACCTCCACAGACGTCGAATCCTTTGGATCGTAGCCAGCGATGATCGAGTAGAGGAACGCGACATCCTCCACGTTCGATGCGATCGGTCCGATCTGTTCGAGCGAGTTCGCATACGAGATAAGCCCGTACCTGGATACTGCGCCATAAGTCGGCTTCAGTCCGACAACGCCGCAGAAGGACGCAGGACACCTGACAGAGCCGCCGGTGTCCGAGCCAAGCGAGATCGCCACCTCGCCTGCTGCAACAGTGGCAGCACTTCCGCCTGATGAGCCGCCAGGCACGCAATCAGGATTGTGCGGATTCCTTGTCGGTCCGTAGTAACTGGACTCTGTGGACGTGCCCATCGCAAACTCATCCATGTTTGTCTTCCCGATCACGATTGCGCCTTCGGCGTACAGACGCTCGACCACGGTTGCGTCGTACGGGGGGATGTAACCATCGAGAATATGTGATGCGCAGGTCGTCCGGATGCCCGTCGTCGACATGTTGTCCTTGATCGCTATTGGAACGCCTGCGAGTCTGCCGCCTGATTTTAATTCTCCTGAATCGACCGAGCGGGCACGCTTAAGTGATTGATCTTCCGCTACTGTTATGAATGTGTTAAACTTGCTCTTGCGGATCTGCTCGAGATGTTCGGCGACAACGTACTCTGCAGAGAACTCCTCGACACGCCGCAGTACATCAGTGATGCTCATCATGGTTCACATCTTATATTGTGTAGACCCTACTTAAGTTATATGAAATCGTATATGAGATTATAGTGGGGTGTTGGACACATTCAACATGTTCATTATCCTAATAGGATGGGAATAAAAGGCAATTAGGTAAAACAAAAACAGGTGTTACAATGACTCAAAAACTGATAGTTATTCCCGAAGGTAAAATCTGTGACTATATCGATGGCAAGTTTCGCAAAGATACACCAGAGGAATACGTCCGGCAGAATATCGAAAAGCGTTTGGTCAATGAGCACAAGTACGGGAAAGAGCGCATTGCTGTTGAATTCACTATTCATGTTGGCTCGCGCAAACCCCGGGCAGATCTCGTCATCTTTTCCGCTGACAAATCGGAACGCTCCCAAGAAAATATTCATATAATTATTGAATGCAAGAAAGAAAGCGTTGAGCCTAACAATAAGAAAGACGGTATCGGGCAACTTCAATCATATATGGCTGCTAGTCCTAACTGTGGATGGGGGATGTGGACTAATGGCAAGCATAAGGATGTCTTCCGGAAGATTACAGATGAACAAGGAAGCATAAAATTTATTGAATATAACGACATCCCCTCCGCGGACGGAAGGGTGGACGACATTGATCGACCCAAGCGCCACACTCTAAAAAACGCCGTCGAAGACAATCTTCTTTTCGTATTCAAAACTTGTCACAATCACATCTACATCACCGATGGTTTGCCGAAGACGTCGGCGTTTTTTGAACTACTTAAAATCATCTTTTGTAAAATAGAGGATGAGCGTAACATAGGCAAACCGCTTGAATTTTATGCTGCATCTGGTGAGCGTTCAAAC
>CBDAFH010000005.1:0-9028 GCA_965195165.1 uncultured ANME-2 cluster archaeon
TTTTTTTTTTTCAAGCAGAAGACGGCATACGAGATTCTGACATGTGACTGGAGTTCAGACGTGTGCTCTTCCGATCTATTCGAGCGGAAACTTGACAACATCCGAAAGATCGATCCTGATGTGGTCGTCACCACCTGTCCGAGTTGCGAACTCCAGTTCAGGCACGGTCTTTTCCAGAACGGGGTGGACTGTGAGGTGCGGAATATTGTCGAGATTCTGGACCGGTATTATGCTGAGAACCGGGTTTGAGGTTTACACCGTCTGAATGCGGTGGGGATCAGATCTTGCAAGATACCAGATACTCGACCGCCTCGACAACGCCTGCCCCATACTCACCAGCGGTCACGAGATCGGCAGCAGCCGCAAGTATCGGATGCGCATTTCCGACAGCAACCCCAAATCCAGCCGCGGCAAGCAGTTGCAGATCGTTTTCAGAGTCCCCGATGGCAGCAAAGTCACTTGTCTCGATGCCCATGAGACCAGCTATCCGGGAGAGTCCGGTTCCCTTGTCCACATCCTTGCTCTTCAGATGGATGGCGTAACCGGAATCCACAACATCGATATCCTTACCAACGATCTGCCGCGCATCCAGAGCAGCAAAGTTCCTCCGAAGCGCTATATCGGTTTTTCTGTACTCTGGATCGAGTTTTTGGATGTGCGCACCAAGATGTTCTGTCAATGCCTCAAAAGCACGCTCACACGCATCGATATCGCCATTGTAGTACTCTCTGCCATCGTATTCAAGCGAGACCACGCCACCATTCTCCGCGATGATCTGCCCGCCGGTTCCGATCAGTTTTGCTGCCGCCCTTGCAAAGCAGAGTACGTTACCTGTGGCAAGCACGATCGGGATATCAAGCGAGCGAAGGCACGCAACTGCGCGGCAGTCGATGCTACGGTCCTTGTGCGTCAGCGTGCCATCGATATCGATTGCAATCGCCTTTACGATCAATCGAAGAGCCCCTCTGGTGTCACTGTGTATAGTGCCTCGCCGTCCGGAAGGTTGGGTGAGTCGACCAGTTTCGCAACCCGCTTGTCACCTTTCGATTTCCGCAGGTATAGCCGGAATGTCGAGGTGTGCCCGAGAATGTGCCCGCCGATCGGTTTTGTCGGATCGCCGAAGAACGCATCTGGCTTTGACATAACCTGATTGGTCACAAAGACCATCGCATTGTGCAGGTCACCGAATCGCATGAGGGCGTGCAGATGCTTGTTTAATTTCTGCTGCCTATCAGCAAGCGTGCCCCTGCCGACATACTCTGCACGGAAGTGCGCTGTCAGCGAATCGACGATCAGGAGGCGTACCGGCTTATCGGTATCCCGGAGCGAATCCGCAAGTTCGGCTGCGGTGTCCACGAGAAGGACCTGATGGTTGGAGTTGTATGCACGGGCAACATGGATGTTTTTTAGGAATTCCTCGGGATCGTACTCGGTTTCGTATCTCTTCGACGCCCCTTCCACCATGCTTGCGATCCGGTCCGGTCGGAATGTGTTCTCTGTGTCGATCAAGATCACAGATCCGTATAGCCCACCCAGGCCAACCGGCAGTTGCACATTTACTGCGAGTTGATGCGCAATCTGTGTCTTTCCAGAGCCAAACTCGCCATACACCTCTGTAATCGCCTGCGTTTCGAATCCCCCGCCCATCATGTTGTCAACCTCGGTGCATCCGAGCTTGAGTTTGCCAATCTCCTTTCTGCGCTCGAGGATTGCATCTCCGGTCTCGAATCCGCCGACATCGGCAGCGGTTCGTGCTGCCGCGATGATCTTGACCGCTGTCGATTCCCCTATTTCCGCGGTTGCTGCAAGTTCTGAGGGCGACGCAACAGCAATCGCCTCGATTGAATTAAATCCCGCATCCTTCAGTTTCTCGGCGGTCGCAGGACCGACGCCTGGGAGTTCTTCTATGGATATTTCATTCATGATAATCTAAATCAATCTGTTTTTGGGGGCGTATTAACCGTTTGGCATGAGCGGGGTGAAAGTGAACCATGAAGCTCCAGTCACGTACCCTGCAATGAATTGCGGTGCATCGTACCTCACTGGGGGTCGCGCGTCAGTTGTTAACACAAGCAGGGACAGATGTGGGGTGGGCGTTGGTGGGTTTGGTGAGCTGGAGGCACGAAAATTTAGTGAAAAGCATGTAGACTTTTTTGCATAGTCTTTTTCTCTTTTAACAAACTCCATTTCAGTATCGGGTCAGCACTCCAGAACTTATCTTTTCCTGTTTTTCTTCGGAGATACACATAACCAGCTTCCTCTAAATCTTTTATATATCCAGAGATATTTGACCTTGGCAAGTCCAGCAAATCAGAGAGATTTTTGTTTGTGATCTCTTCTATTCTAACCATTTCCATCAAAACATCTTTTGCTCTTGGAGTTATTTTTTTGGAAGAATATCTTTTTTCAAGAACCAATTTGAGAGTTCTAGCTAACATATTTTCATCAAGCACCATTGGTTTTTCTTCAGTTATTTCCTGTACTGCTGTTGATAAACTATTCAAAATGTGCCTGATATTGCCACCCCATAAGTCAAACAATATTTTCAGACAATCATTGGTGAACGGAATAACATATTCCAAGTCTTCAATTCTCATAGCTTCAAATCGTTTTTTAATTAATTCATCCACTTCCTCTAAAGTAAATACTTCAATAATAATAGGAGTATCAGTCAGAATAGATGAAAATCTCGGTATACTGTTGAAATATGCTTTTACTGTTAGATTACCAACAAACACAAAATGCACCCCTTCAGTCTGGAAAAAATCTCTTAAATTCTCAAAAAGATCCTTTATATTTTCTTCGGATAGTAACTCTGTGTTATTGTAATGTATAATAATGTCATGTCCCGTTCGCTCATTGATCTCCCGACAAATCCGCATGAAAAACTCGGTTAGACTGAAAGAAGTGATATGGCTTGCCGTTTTCCTATCTTTGCCATGGCTTACACCAAAACTTGCAAACTGTAAACCAATACTCGTATCGCTAAACCCTACGTCTATAATGGATTCTAATTTGGAATAAGTTTCCTCCCCTATCAATCCGGGTTTCGATAATTGAAGTGTTGCAAAAATCCCGGCTAATGTATTGAGGATAAATGTATCGGAATTCCAATCGCTTTGTATTGCTATTTCTTTAAAAGGTGTAAAATAGCCCTCATCGATTGCATAGCGTCTTACTACATTAACAAAGCTTGTCTTGCCCACCCCAACATCGCCATAAACTAGAGTTCGAGACCCTCCCTTTGAACCAAATATCTTTCCTAATTGTTGAATTTGTTCATTTCTTCCGATAAAACATTCTAATGGTATTATGCCGCCTTTTACTAAAATGGGTGCACTCGAAAAGGGATTACTTCGTACGCCGTATAATTCCCAAATATCTCTTATGATCTCGATTGTCACACTATTCATGTTATATTTGATCATTTAAAAAGCTGTTGGATAGTTACATGAATCCTTGTAACAAAGATATAACTATGTCTCCTGTTGTCTGTTTGAAAATGAATTTGGTCGTGATGGCATTATAATCCACCCCACAAATCCCTTCCACCCAAACGACCAAACCGACCCCCCCATTTGTTAGGATAGTCTCCGAAGTCACTATACCCCGCACTTAAGTACAAGGCTTGCACATAGCGTTTCGGCATTCGAGACCACATCCTACATAAAATCATCCCAACGGTGGGACTGTTAACTTGCCTGTGTGTTATGCCAAAACCCCGCGTTTTGCAAACATTCGAAACCCGATGCATCAGATACAAGAGTCGAACCGACAACAATGCCTGCGCAATGTCAGCACCAGAGTAACTTTGCAGACCCCCAAACGGCAGGGCATGGAGTATTGTTATGCGCGGTTGCACCCCCCCCTCTCACAAAGGTATAGCGATCCACGCCAACGATTGGCACACAATAAAATTATATATTCTATACTCTATCAAAAACTCGGCTGCCGTGAACCACGCAGCACCACAAGCCGCTCACCCGGGCATCGCACACTTGCCACCTCGCGCACCAGAAGACCCGCCGACCCCATGCGCTCACGCACCGCCTCGATGCCGGTCAGCGACGAGAGCAAAAGCAGGATGCTTCCGTGGTCTGCGAGAAACGCTTGAGCCCGCTCGAGGAACCGGTTGATGACCGCCCGCCCATCATCTCCTCCGTTCCATGCGTAATCGAGCCAACCATCGACCCGCTCGTCCGGTGCGGTCGGGAGATACGGCGAATTGAAGATGATCAGATCGAATTGCCCCCCAATCCCGCTGAAGAGATCCGCACGAATGACTGGCACAAGGTTTGCCTTTGCACACGCTACCGCGTGGGGGCTGATATCGGTTGCTGCGTAGCTATGTTCCGGCGCATCTCGCATCATAGCCGCTGTCACGATCCCTGATCCTGTGCCGATATCAAGGATGCGCAGACGCTGCTTTGATCCCGCGATCTCGTTTAGTGCGGCGTCGATTAAGAGGTAGGAATCCTCTGCTGGTTCGTATACATCATCTGTGAGGTGGATCTGGTAGCCGTGATGAGGTTGGTGTTCTGGCATGGTCGGTCTCGAGTGTTGTAGGGGGTTTTCGGCTTCAATGGCTATAAACGTCACACCGCAAACCGCGAAAGATCATGACACCACCGCTTTTCGCCTGAGCAGCCGGTGGTACGTGACTGCGAACCGGTGCGCCTCATCCCGGATCTCCTGAACAAAGAGCGATGCTTTGTCCTTCCTGTCAGAAGGCAGGGGGTGGGTGAGACCCGGCACATAGATCTCTTCCTCTCGCTTGGCGATGGAGATGATTGGAATCCTGAGCCCGAGCCTCTCAATCTCCCCGCGGGCTGCCGAGAGCTGACCCTTCCCGCCATCGATGATTACCAGATCCGGGAATTCGCTATCCTCCCTTTTCAGACGCGAATACCGTCTCCGCACGACCTCGGCGATGGCAGCGAAATCGTCGATCTTCTCGACCGTCCTGATCTTGAACCGCCTGTAATTCCGTTTATCCGGATTTCCTGACCTGTACTGCACCATCGATGCGACCATCGACGTGCCTGAGAGGTGGGAGATGTCAAAGCACTCGATGACCGTGGGGATGCGGGAAAGCCCGAGAAGGTTTTTCAGCGCCTCAAGTTTGATCTGCCCACCAAAGAACGAAATCTCGATGTTCTTCCCGACAAGATCGAGCAGCTTCTTCTTATCCCCTTGCTTTGGGACTGTGATCCTGACCCGCCGCCCGCTCCTACGGATGAGGAAATCCAGGATCACGTCACCAACCGGCGCAGGGAGGATCAGTTCGGGCGGCGGGTCGTGCTCTGAGTAGTACTGCACAAGGAACTCGTCGATCACCTCCTCGCGCTCATCGAAGACGAACTCCTGCTTGTCTGCGAGCATGCCCTTGTACACGTTAAAGAGCATGAGATAGACCTTGCCATCGCTTTTCACGTAGTTGATGACGTCCTCGTCGTAGTTCTTCTGCCGATCCACATACTGACGCTCGGAAAGGTGCTCGATGGCAGCGATCTGATCCCTCAGTTCCATCGCAAACTCAAATTCCTGTTCCGTCGATTTTTCTGCCATCTCCTGCGATAAAGACCGGATCAGGTCGCTCGTATTCCCGCGGAGATGCGACTGCGCCCGGGCGACCTGCTTGCGGTACTCCTCGCTGCTGATCTTTCCGATACACGGCGCGCTGCACGACCCGATATGGTACCTGAGGCACGCCCGTTTCGGTAGTTTGCGGCATGACCGCAGCTTAAACGTCTTTTTTACGACCGAAAGGATATAGTCACGCTCCTTTGCAGTTACGAACGGACCAAAGAAACTGCCGCTTCCGTCCGACCTCCGTGCAATCCCGATACGCGGAAATTCCTCGTCCGTGATATGGATATAGGCGTAACTCTTCGCATCCTTAAGATCGATATTGTATCTCGGCTGGTGTCGCTTAATGAGGGTGTTCTCAAGGATCAGCGCCTCAAGTTCGCTGTCCGTTACGATAAAATCGACAGAATCTGCTTTCTCTACAAGGATCTCGGTCTTTGGGTCGCGCTCGCGTCTTTGGAAGTAACTATGGACGCGCTTTTTGAGATTCTTTGCCTTCCCCACATAGATTATGTTATCAGCGGCATCTTTGAAGAGATAGCATCCTGGGTTTTCCGGGAGTCCGGATGGATCGATCATGGTTCTTTCAGAGTCGCTTAGACGTGGTCTGATAGATACTGCGAGCGGGATCAGCAATGAATCTTGCGGGTCTTGAGGGTCCGGATGGGGTTGTTAAAAAAATAAAAAAATAAAAAGAGGGGAGGAATCTGCAGGTCCGCCCAGAATCGTGTAGGGCTGTGCAAGTCCATAATATGCACATTAGCCCACATATATAAATCAGTGATCCAAGAGCGGGGTGAAAGTGAAATCCTTTACGTCTCCCACTTCGATTCCATCCACCGCGGGATCTGCCCTGAATCAGGAGGTCCGATCATCACGGTAAGCCCGGTCGTATCCTCAACATCCCCTTGCAGCCGTGCAGCAAGTCCCGGAAGGATAACTGCGCCGTGGTCGGTCTTCTCCTTCACATCAAAACCGGCTGAATCGAACATATCCTTGATCTTTGCCGCATTGAGCTGCCCGCCCGCTACCGCTGCCTCGACGCCGATGCCATCGGTATCCACCACGCAGATGTAGCAGTCGATGTCATTGGACGCCAGATCGCTCTCCACTGTATAATATGTCAGCGCAAAGTTCGCTGTTACGAAGACAGGCGACTTCCGGTCAGGCGATCCGACCTCAAAGACACCTGCATCGACCATCACCGGCTTTCTCGGGTCGGTGTAGACCGTGTCCCTGATATGCAGTTCGGGGAGAAGCGAGTACGGCTCGATGCTGTGCATGATCATGAGGTCCCCGTACCTGACCGTGAAGATCGATGCAAGAACGCTCTCCCAGTATGCCGCACTTATGCCCTCGGAACGTTCCCACACCGTCATGGGAACCGCCATCAGCGGATATGCGATATCGGTCTGCCCGTCGATCCCTGCACGCCTGATTTTCAGGAAGTTCTCAAAGGAGTCCCGCAACCCGTCTGTCGGAAACGTCCCCGGATCGAGCACGAGATCGGTGATGCCCGCCGACGCAAACGTCAGTGCAAGCGATTTCAGGGCGTCCGGATCGTTTGGCGCAGAGAGCACCACAGGCACGTTATGTGTGAGCGCAAGCTCTGCAACATCGCGCCAGTTTTCAGTAGTTGCGGCATAGATCAGTGGCTTTCGATCGGCAGCAACGGCAAGTCCTGCACCAAGAACCTCCGGATCAAGCGAACACAGCAGAAGCGGCAGTTCGGTCGTTTCCATCACCTTCGCGGTCGTTTGCGCGAACTGATCCGCATCGCCGGATGTGCATCTGATCGCAACCGCGTCAAGTGTCAGGAACTCGCCGATATAAAATTTTTTGTAGTTCTGGATCTCGTTGACACGCCCCACCAGTTCTTCCTCGCTCATCGTGTCCCACACGTCATAAGCGAAGGCGGTTTTATTGAAGAAGGTCAGCTTGTGCCGATACAGCACATCATCCCCACCGATGGTGATCGCATGGTCGCCGATTCCGATTACGACCTCGCGTATCTCAGGCGCAAGCAGATCGACGAGCGTGTTATAATTATCTTTATATGTTTCGTCGAGCAGGGGCGGGCACTCCTCTGCCTTCATCGACCGATCGATCAGATGCGAGGCAAACGCCATGCATGTCAGTTCCCCACAGTCCCCACAGTTCGTCTTCGGCAGGTACTCGTAAGCCTGCAGAGGGCTGTTGATCTTCATATCAGTATGCCGTCGTATTCCCGCCAAGCCGTGTACGATCGATCCTGATGCCGGTTGGAGTCGTGATCACCATATCCTCGCCGAGTCCTGCGATATCCCCGTGCACATCACTTACCACATCCCGCAGGTCACGAAGCGCGCGTTCGAGTATCATCTTGTCCCGCTTTATCAGCGAGATATCAACAATCACGATATTTCCGTCGTATATCTCCTTTCTTAGATCTGGGATTCCGTCAAGATTGCTCAGTTCCGCAACGCGTATATACGTCTCTGCAGGCGCATCTTCTATGACCTCATCGTAGTCATCGAGACTGATATTGTGGTACTTATCAGGGTCTACAGATTTTTTCGGCATCGGCGGACCGAGTATCCTTTCTATAATATTTCTATTGGCCATGAAATCACCTGTGTAATTATGTTAATCTATAACATCCTTCTATATTAACCTATTTGGTTTACAGGGCTGATGCCGCCGCCCATAATCGGTCATAGGTTCCCACCCAGCCGGCTGCTTCTGCTCGGGAGGCACCTGGCACATCTGCCCTCTGCATTCGATAAAAGCAAAAAGACCTGTAGAACATCTGTCACAGGTTTTGCGAAGAGTCTCTGGTATCTGCCACTTTCACTTCAGCCGTCTAATGCACGCAACCACAAAAAGTCCAGCGATAGCGGACAGAACCCCGGAACCCGGAACAGATTCCGTATGCGCGGCATCAGTTCCAGTCTCCTGTGCAGGGTTGTTTTCCGTGGCGCTGGCATCCTCCCGGGGCGGGGCGGGCGCGTCTTCGGAAGCGTCAGTGTCGCCACTGGTCTCTGCCACACTGGTTGGCGCGGTGGTTGGAGTGCTGTTTGTTACCGCAGTCTCGACTGGCGGCAACCCGGGGTTTCCGGTGGATTCCCCAACTTCCGGAGCTGCAAGCGCGATCTCGGTATATGCATAGCCCCACCACCCATTCTCAGAAACCCTAAACTTGATCCAATCGCCAAGCAGTTCCCCTCGTTCAAAGAGCGAAAAGGATATCGTGTTGGCGTTCTTGAGTTCGATCGTCGTATTTGTGATCTTTTTCACCTCAAAGTCCCCGTACTCATCACCGATTTCAATCTTCTTCGGATTATCCGAGTACTGTCTCACCACACTTATTACCACTCCATTGGACTCGGTTCCGCGGAACGCCGAATCAATGTGGCACGTGAAGAGGGTAATGTCCTCCACATCGTCGATGGTCTCGTTG
>CBDAFH010000006.1:0-2528 GCA_965195165.1 uncultured ANME-2 cluster archaeon
TCAAGATATTCCTCGCGCGGGTAATGTTTTGTCAACCCCCGCGGTAGCAGCGATACCACAACCTTGATATACATATCTCCCGATGTCGTCAGACAGAGGCGTTTATTTGACCGAATTTGACATACACGTTGGCTACACACACATCAAAAATCCGATCGCGCTTGCACCGATGGCAGGCATAACAAACATCGATTTTGTCACAGATCACGCAATGAGCGCGGGGCTTGCCGTGATCGGCGGATACAATCTGGACGACGCGACAAACGAGGCAGCAAGGAGCATCAACGAGCGTGGGCGTGCTGAATTTGTGACACTTGAGCCGATTGAACACTTGCGAAGCGAACTCGATCGCTTGAAAGGGATGGATGACCCCCCCACAATCGCACTCAACGTCAGAAGCACTGAGATTATGCCGCTAATAGGGGCAGCACTTCTTGCAAAGGAGTATGGCGCAATCCTTGAGATCGATTGCCATTGCCGACAGCCGGAGATGACCGATATCGGCGTGGGCGAACCGCTTCTTCACGATTTGCAGAAACTCGGATCGATCATCTCGAAGATTAAGACGACCGGGGTTGTCCTCTCGGTAAAGACCAGATCCGGAATCGTTGACGACCGCGAACTTGCGGTGGCGATTGCGGAGACAGGCGCGGATATGATCCACATCGATGCCATGGAACCCGGATTCGGTGCTGACTATAATGCGATCAAGGCGGTAAGGAATGCCACCGATCTATTCATCATAGGCAACAATTCAGTCACGGATTTCAGAAGCGCAAAGGATATGTTCGGATACGGTGCAGACATGGTCTCGCTTGCGCGAGCCGTACCCAAGATTCCAGGAGTGATAGATGACCTTGTCCGCTCTGTCACCGCTTTTCAGAAGCAGACCGGCTGGTACAATGCGCCAAAGCACATCTGCAGCGGGGGAGATGAACGGGCACTCACGTTCTGCTGCCTGCCTGTCAAGCGTTGTGCTCTCATGCGGGTGCTCCGCAGGTACGGGATGACGCCGCAGGAGTTTGCAGACTTAAAGGTCGAACTCTCACGCGGAACACCGCTCGAACTTGGAGATGGTACCTGCTTCGGGACGCTGATATGGTGCTGCAAACTCACAAAACCGTGCTTCATGCGTGACGCTGTGCTCGCTCAGATCGGCATTTCAGGAGCCCGGTATATGGAACTCAAGAAACGTCTCTCTGAGGGTATTTTGGAGCGCCTCAGAAACTCCCAATCTCAGTCGCAGTGAACGACCATAACCGGAATGGTGGACGTGTGGACGACCTTGGTGGCAACGCTTCCAACAAGGATTCGATCAAGCCCGGTCTTGCCAAGCGTCCCCATCACAATCAGGTCGATCTCGTTCTCCTGTGCATAGAGAACGATCTCGCTCGCAGGATGTCCTTCCAGAATGCTGCACTGGACAGGTACGCTGGATTCCGTGCCCTGATCTTCCACGTGCTTCAGAGCCTCACTGCCTTCTGCGCGTATCAGTTCGTACATGCTCTCCCATGCAGCGTCCATCGGCAGCGTTGCAAACGCGCCTGCATCGAGGACGTATACCGCGTGAACCTCTGCCTCTGCGATGCGGGCAAGTTCGATGCCATAGTCAACCGCCTTTCTGGTGTTCTCTGAGCCGTCGGTCGCGATCAGGATCTTTTTGTATAATTCACTCTCCATAAGATCATCTCATTTACCGGATTGCCGTGGAATGAGATAAGGTTTTGTGTTGCGGGGCGGAGGAGCATTTAATGATCCTAAAGATGGAGAAGTTGAGCTACAAGCGTTTAAGGAGTTGTGTGCCGTAGTTGAGCGCGGACGTTTCCGGAGCAAGCATCCATGGCCCTCCGGTTCACCCATAAGCATAAAAATGTGACACCTATTTTCGGAGCAATTGGTTAAGTTCTGGGTGTTCAAAAACGTCTCATGATGGTGTGAACGCATCGAAGCAGGCAGGCATCATGACACACTACATCGCTGACGTGACAGTACTCGGGCATGTGAGGGGTGCAAAGACCGACTGGGGCACAGAGACACACCACAGCGATTATGAGGGGTATGTGCAGCGCGGCGACCACGATAGTGATAATCAGATCACAGTGGCAGATGCGATCATCGAACCCCATATGGCTGTGAGCGGAGCGTATGATGATGCCGCGGACATGAACAGGAACGGCGTGGTTACGTCAGTTGATGCGCTCATGACCCTACAGAGTGAGATATATATCTTTATAGTATAATCGACAGAACTCAATACGTGGCTAAACAAGACGTTTTGACTGAGTGTGAGGAGAAAAGATATGAGGAACATACTGAAGCAGAGAATGAGTATTAGACCTGTTGCAAAACAACACCCACTACACGAATTGTGCGCCCCAACCCCCCACACGACTCCCTCGATTCAGCAGTGTTTGAGGTGGTAATTCCACAATCCACAGGATATTAACATAACTTTATCATCAAACTCCTCTTTTTTGTTGCGAAACTTATCAGAAACTATCCTGAACCGCTTAACACCCCCAATAGCG
>CBDAFH010000007.1:0-13574 GCA_965195165.1 uncultured ANME-2 cluster archaeon
AATGATACGGCGACCACCGAGATCTACACTCTTTCCCTACACGACGCTCTTCCGATCTGTCAGGCAGGCAAATCGTGGAAGCACGAGAGCGTGACATGGAAGAACAGTGCAAGGCAACAATTGAGTCAGAGATGACTTGCCCTGCTCTCGCAGGACTTAGGGGCTGCACAGTGCACGGTCACTCGCTGAGACTTGCTGAAGACGGAATGATGTTCGATATGCTTCAGAGGACTCACATGGAGGGCGGAAACGTCATCGAGGACAAGGACCAGGTCGGTGTACCAATCGACAGGAAGGTCAACCTCGGAAAGCCAATGAGCGATGCTGAGGCAAAGAAGAGAACCACCATCTACCGAACTGATGGTGTCAAGTACAGGGATGAGCCAGAGGTTCTTGACCATGTACACCTTGTGCACCACAGAAGAACGATGTACGGATACCGACCTGAGACTGCGGCTGAGACCGCGCCAGGTGTCGGAGCTGTTACATACCACACGGTGTAGAGGGAGGTAGATACAAATGGCATACAAATATCCATCAGAGAAAATATTCGTAGAGGCACTGAAGGCAAAGTTCGCCGGACTCGACCTCTCCGAACAGAAGGTAGAGTACAAGCGTGCTGGATACGTCCAGAACGCACGAAAGAGAGAATTCCAGGCAGCAGGTGAGCGTGTTGCAGAGAAGCGCGGCATCAGTCAGTACGATGTGAACGTGCACCTTGGTGGTATGACGCTCGGACAGAGACAGCTCGTACCATACAAGCTCTCGACCACACCAGACATAGTAGAGGGCGATGACCTGCACTACGTCAACAACCCTGCAATGCAGCAGATGTGGGATGACATCAAGCGAACGATCATCGTGGGAATGGACCTTGCGCACGAGACTCTTGAGAAGCGTCTCGGAAAGGAGGTCACACCTGAGTCGATCGCCGGCTACATGGAAGCGGTAAACCACACCATGCCAGGCGCAGCTATTGTGCAGGAGCACATGGTTGAGACTCACCCGGGACTCGTCGATGACTGCTATGTGAAGCTCTTCACTGGCGACGACGAACTCGCAGACGAGATCGACTCGCAGTACGTGATCAACATCAACGACCTCTTCGACAAGGAAGGACAGGCAGACGAGATCAAGGCTGCAATCGGCAATACCACATGGCAGGCAGTACACATTCCAACAATCGTTGTAAGATGCTGCGATGGTGGTAACACCTCCAGATGGAGTGCAATGCAGATCGGTATGTCGTTCATTGCGGCATACAACATGTGCGCTGGTGAGGCTGCAGTAGCAGACCTTGCGTTCGCGGCAAAGCATGCAGCAGCAGTCCAGATGGCTGAGATGCTTCCAGCGAGGAGAGCAAGATCACCAAACGAGCCAGGAGGACTTTCCTTCGGTTACTGCGCTGACATGTGTCAGACACAGAGAATCGCTCCGGACGACCCGGTCCGCTGCACACTCGAAGTTGTTGCGACCGGCACGATGCTCTACGACCAGATCTGGCTTGGATCATACATGTCAGGTGGTGTCGGATTCACGCAGTACGCAACAGCAGCATACACCAACGATGTGCTGGATGACTTCACGTACTACGGATACGACTACGCACTGAACAAGTACGGAGACGATGGTACAGCACCAAACGACCTTGCAACTGCAACCGACCTTGCAACAGAGGTTACCTTAAACGCTATGGAGTGCTACGAGGACTACCCAACGCTTCTTGAGGACCACTTCGGTGGATCGCAGCGTGCAGGTGTCATGGCAGCAGCAAGCGCATGCACAACCGGTATTGCTACCGGTAACGCTCAGGTCGCACTTTCCGGATGGTACATGTCGATGTACCTGCACAAGGAAGGATGGGGCAGACTCGGATTCTTCGGATACGACCTGCAAGACCAGTGCGGTGCAACCAACGTATGCTCGTACCAGGGTGACGAGGGATGCTGCCTCGAACTCCGTGGCGCAAACTACCCGAACTACGCAATGAACGTAGGTCATCAGGGTGAGTACGCAGGTATCACGCAGTCTGCACACTCAGGCAGTCACGATGCATACTGCTGCAACCCACTGATCAAGGTCTGCTTCGCTGACCCATCACTGGTATTCGACTTCTCCCACACCAGGAAGGAGTACGCCAGAGGTGCGATGCGAACGTTCCGACCAGCAGGCGAGCGCAGTCTGGTTATACCAGCAGGAATTTAGGCGAGCAATCGCCTTTCCTTTTTTTTCTTTTTTTCTTACCGAGCGTCAGCTTGTATCGCGCGAATACGTAATACCACAGCCCCTCTCTCAGTTACCCAAGCTCTCCTGCGCCATGCCGTTTAAGCCACAGCCCTCTTTAAATATCTTACAGTCGTAACATCAGATGAGGAATCGCAGTGAAGAATAGCAGGAAGATATCATCGGTAGTTGCCAGAGATCACCTGCGGAAATTAAATTTTGAGTATATCGAGCACTGGGTTCCATACAGCATCCTAATCGGGCTTGTCGCAGGCATGGGCGCTGTTTTTTTCTATTACCTGCTATCGATTGCATCATACCACCTGTTAGGTGGCATCGGGCATTGTTATCCACCTCCACCAGGTGGTGAAGCGGATATCTTCACTGCGCCCGGTATTGTTCCGCCCGGCTTGCTAAGCGATCCGCATACATGGATTCTGGTGCTGCTGCCAGCGATTGGCGGGCTTATCGCGGGCATCCTCATCTACAAGTACGCTCCCGAAGCGGAAGGGCACGGAACCGATGCCGTGATCGATGCGTACCATCAACAGGGCGGGTTCATAAGAAAACGGGTACCGGTCATCAAGACGTTCGCATCAGCGATCACCATCGGCACCGGCGGAAGCGCGGGTAGGGAGGGACCGATCGCGCAGATCGGAGCCGGTTTCGGGTCATACCTTGCAGACAAACTGAAACTCGATGACAAATCCAGGAGGATGATGCTTCTCTGTGGTGCGGCAGGCGGCATCGGCAGCATCTTCCGCTCACCGCTTGGGGGCGCTTTATTCACGATCAGCGTCCTTTACAAAAGGGATTCGGAGTTCGAGTCGCTTGTTCCGGCGTTCATCTCCTCCATCATCGCGTATTCGGTCTTCTGCTCGTTCTTTGGGTGGGGGTCGCTCTTCGCAACACCTGAGTATGTGTTTGAGCATCCGCTCGAACTGGTATTCGATGCCCTGCTCGGTCTGCTCTGCGGTCTGGTAGGTATCCTGTATATCAATGTGTTCTATGGGATGCGCGACATCTTCAGGAAACTTGGAATCCGAAACTATCTAAAGCCAGCAATCGGCGGTCTTCTGCTCGGAATCCTTGCCCTCATCCTCCAGCAGTCATGCGGCTACGGATATGACATCCTGGGGATGGGTTACGGCATTATACAATCCGCCATCGATGGAAACCTTGCATTCGAGATTCTGGTGCTGCTCGTCCTTGCCAAGATCATCGCGACATCGTTTACGATCAGTTCCGGGGGCAGCGGTGGCGTCTTCGCACCATCGCTCGTGATCGGCGCCATGCTCGGCGGTGCATTTGGTATTGCGGCACACACCCTTTTCCCAGGGATCATTGGTGGGGTGCACTCCACCTCGTTCGTTCTGATCGGTATGGCAGCGCTCTTGGCAGGAGTAGCACGCGTCCCGATTGCGGCGATCGTGATGGTGTCCGAACTCAGTGGAAACTACAATCTGCTGCCGCCGCTGATGTTTGCCTCGACCATCGCGTACCTTGTGACAAGCAACTGGACGATCTATGAAAAGCAGGTTCCTGCAAGGGTGGATTCGCCAGCACACCGTGAGGAACTGACGATCGACATTCTTGAGAACGCATGCGTGCGCGATGCGATGTCTGTCGATATCATGCCAGTAAATCCAACAAACGGCGTCCAGACCGTGCTCCACCTGATCACCAAGTACGGGCACATCGGATATCCGGTACTCGATGATGGCCGCCTTGTCGGCGTCGTGACATTCAAGGATGCCGAACGCGTGCCGATAGAAGATCGCGAAGCGGTGCTCGTTGAGCAGGTAATGGCGCCTGCCACGTCGCTTATCGTGACATATCCTGATGAGTCGCTTGAGGATGCACTGCGCAAACTTGTGTTAAACGACATCGGGAGACTTCCGGTAGTCGATAGGGCTGATCAGTCGAAGATACTTGGTATATTGACGAAGTCTGACATCATACGGCTTCATGCGCAGTTGCGGTGATCTGTAGCGCAGACAATATCTTGCATCAACACATTATATGAGCGCGGTACCTTCTGCTGACAACTTATTGTTTTGAGTTCCCTCAGTAGCATCGATCATACCCCCGTCGCATCGATCCTGCATCGATCCGTATCTCGCGAAGGGACACTTAATTGCCATGTTCTGCCAATATTACTCCGGTGATATACTTGCATACCAGAATAACAATCAGACCTATCATCCTGTGGGGGATGATCGCACTCATAGCAATTGCGGCGATTGCAACCGCACCGACATGCTGTGCAGCTCCAAGCAGTGGCAACACGGATATTAAAATCACGGTAAACGAACTTGCACCCCAGCCAGTCGAGCCGGGACGCGATCTTGTCCTCTCGGTTACACTTGACAACCGCGGCGGAGGTGCGGCAAGCGGCATTGTGCTCACAATCATGCCAGATTCGCCAATCATCCTCAAGAACGAGAACGATCGAATTATGCGATTCGAGAAGATCATTGGATACGGCGCCCGCGTCGAGACGTACCTGCTCCACATCGATCCGTCTGCAGTAACAGGTAACTACGAGATCGAACTTGGCGCGATCTGGATTGACGACGGGGCGCACCGCGAGCAGAACCTGACGGTCCCGGTTGTGGTACGTGGCGAACCAAAACTCGTGATCTCGGACATTACGATTGAACCGGAGATCATAAAGCCGGAAGACACGTTTGATCTAAGTTTCCGTGTTTCAAACGAGGGGACCGGAACCGCAAGCACGGTACAGGTGACTGCTGCGCTCGATAACCTCCCGTTCGTACCGATGGGCGCGGATACGAAGGTTATCAAGAGACTTGATCAGGATGCATCAGAGCAACTGAGTTACCGGATTATGGCGAGCGACAGCGCGAAAGTCTCATCGTACGCGATACCGATAACGATGCGCTATGACGACGAAAGCGGTGGAAACGTGACCTCACAGAGTTCTGTCGGGATCAATGTGGTGGGGGACGCCGATCTCTGCATCGCAAGTGTGAGGACAAACCCGGAAAACCCCGCAACCGGTGAGGCCATGACACTCATGCTCCAGATCGAAAATTCAGGACACGGCGATGCCGAGTCTGTAAAAGTAACGATTGACGTCCCGTTTGAGGGAACCCGGACCGCGTTCCTCGGCAAGATCGAGGCAGACGATGATGCACCATGCATCTTCAACTTCCGCGCAACAGAGAGCGGCGATATCCCGTATCACGCCGTGATCTCGTACAAAGACGATCTCGGAAATCACACGACAACCGTTGATCTGGTGCTGTATGTTGGCGACGGCGGAAACGGCGATATGCTGATCCCGGCTCTCGCTGTGGCTGCGCTCATCATTGTCGGTGTATTCTATCTTCGCAGGAAGAAATGAGAAGATCCCGGACAGATCGGATCGATTAAAATGACCTCCGCAACAACAGAACTCAAGGTTTCAGCCTTCCTCGCCTACAAATTCATCGCAAAGGGCAACAGAGGTACATCAGCACTCACAATCCTCATAATGGCGCTCGCCTTCGTGAACCTCATGTTCACGACATCGGTCTTCGACGGGATGGGCGACGCCACCGAGAAACAGGTGATTGATACCCTTTACAGCAACATCGTGATCGAACCGAAGGACGAGGAGGTATATATCGCGAACCCTGACTCGGTTGTGAAGAAGATAATCAATGTACCTGGGGTTATAGGCACTTCTGCGCAGTACGTCACAGGTGCAACAATCGCCTACGAAGAGCAAAGCGGCGCATGGAGTGTCCGCGCAGTCGATCCTGATGATGAGCGAACGGTTTCTCTTGTTCCTGATATGATAGTCGAGGGCGAGTATCTGAGCAAATACGACCGAGGGGAGATTGTCCTTGGAACGGAGATCGCGGGTGGGCATGGCGGGAGCCTCGAACACACGTCGCTCGGCGGCGTTGTGGTCGGTGATACCGTGGAGGTCGCATTCAAGAATGGAGTCAATCGTGAGTATCGGGTGAAAGGGATATTTGATACGAGCTTTATCCAGGCGAATCAGTTGGCATACGTAACCGAGAAGGAGATGGAATCGGTGCTCGGAATCCACGATATGGCGTCCCAGATTCTTGTAAAGACTGATACGAAGGGCGATGAGGGTAGATTTCTAAACCAGTTCGTTGAGCTGGGCGTTCATGAAGATATCAAACCATGGCCGGTGTATGCAGGGATAGTCGCCACCCTCACAAAGAGTTTCGATGCGCTAAATGCACTCACCGGAGCTATTGGCTTCTTTGTTGCAGGCGTCACCATCTTCATCGTGATCTACGTCAGCACTGTGAGCAAACGAAGGCAGATGGGAATCCTGCGGGCGATCGGGATCAAGGAATCGATAATCGTCCGGTCGTATGTATTCCAGGCGGTATTTTATGCTGTATGTGGTTGCATCGCCGGACTGGTGATCATGTTTGCCATACTGGTGCCCTATTTCATCAAGCACCCAATGGTATTTCCCATGGGGAATGTAACACTTTTAGTCGAGCAAAAAGCTGCCATCACGAGAAGTGCGGGGCTGATTATATCTGCTGCAATCGCAGGTTTCCTCCCATCGTGGCGGGCGGTGCGTGAAACGATCCTTGATGCGATCTGGGGGGACTAAATTATGGAACGGATGGAACGGATGGAACGAGATGAGCAGGACACGATAATTGCGACAAGAAACTTATCACGAACCTACATCATGGGGAAGATGCAGGTGACCGCGCTGAACCGCGTGACGCTCGATATCAGGCGGGGCGAGTTTGCAGCGATCATGGGAAAGAGCGGGAGCGGAAAATCGACGCTCCTGCACCAGTTAGGACTTCTCGACACGCCGACCGAAGGCGAGATTACGATCGACGGGGTCGAGATATCCGGGCTGTCGGAGTCGGACAGGACGATGTTTCGGCTTGAGAAGTTCGGTTACGTCTTTCAGGAGTACGCGATCCTGCCTGAAATGACCGCGCTTGAGAATGTGTACCTGCCGGCAATGGCTCTCGGGTTTTCGCGGGCTGAGTGCGTCACAAAGGGGATGGATGCGCTCGAGAAGGTCGGGCTTGCTGAGAGGGCAAACCACCGCCCGCGAGAGATGTCAGGCGGCGAGCAGCAGCGGGTTGCGATTGCGCGGGCACTCATCAACAAGCCAAAGATCCTCTTTGCTGATGAGCCGACCGCGAATCTGGATAGTGCCTCGTCGAGGCAGATTCTTGAGCTGTTTCGGGAGCTGAACCGGGATATCGGGCAGACGATCCTGATGGTGACGCATGAGCTTGAGGACGCGGATATTGTGGATCGGGTGATCTGGCTTGCTGATGGTGAGATTGTGGAGCGGGAGGGGTGAGGAAATTCGCCGTAGATGTTATAGCGTGCACAAAAATGGTCAAAAAACAAGAAAACCACCGATTCACCGGTAAAATCAAAAATAACACTATTCCTTCAATTCCCCTGCCAGTTCCTCCAAAACGGCACGCGAGATCGCGTCTGCAACCTCTGCTGTCGAGCATCGCCCGCCGATGTCAGGGGTTGTGATGCCGCGGGATACTGCATCAGATACTGCACCCGTCACCGCATCAGATTCTTTGATCCTGCCGTACCACTTAAGCATCATCGCAAGACTCAGGATCGCAGCAATTGGATTTGCAAGTCCCCTGCCAGCGATATCAGGAGCGCTGCCGTGCACCGGCTCAAAGAGCGCGTAATCAGCCCCTATATTTGCGCTTGCGCAGACGCCAAGCCCGCCGATGAGCGCTGCGGACATGTCACTCAGGATATCCCCAAAGAGATTGGTCGTGACGACCACCTCGAACCGCTCCGGATTCAGCACAATACGGTGCGCAGCAGCATCGACAAGCATCTCCTCCCACCGGACTTTATGCCGGTCTGCGACATCGATGCAGACCTCCCGAAAAAGCCAGCACGACTTCAGTATATTTGCTTTGTGCACGATTGTCAAGCGTTTTTCGGCGGAAAGCGAACATGCGTACTCTGCGATGCGTTCGCTTCCGCGCCGGGTGATGACCCTTGTCGAATGCACGGCATCAGGCAGAACCTCTTCGATTCCTGAATACATGCCCTCGGTGTTCTCACGGACGATTGTGAAATCGATGTCCCGGGAGTTCATTATGCCCTTGATCGGTCGTATATTGGCATACAGGTCGAATTCTTTCCTGATCTGGACAAGGACGCTTCTGTATTCCGGATCCTGTGGTGTCGTGGTCGCACCGAATAGTATACAGTCGCAGGACCTGAAGATGTCAAAATCGTCCTCTGTCATCGCTTTGCCGGTGCGCTTCCACCTGCCGTACCCTATCTCGACCGGTACTTTCTCGATATCGAGCGTGAGAGCATCCAGCACTTCAAGAGCGGCTGGAATCACCTCTTTTCCGATCCCATCGCCTTCAACGACCGCAATTTTCATCTGGCGCATGGTTTCTGGATTGTCCTGTCCTGTCAAATAGATATCGTTTGTGAGGGGAACAGCACGGGACCACGGATGCCCGCCAGTGTTGGATTTTTCGGTGCGATATTCAGTATTCCAAATCCGGATCGGTCACAAGACTTTGCTCACTTCCTAACAACCCTCGCGTCCAGCACCTTGAGAACGCCCCGGTCCCCGTGCCAGACTCTCTCGGTCTCCATAAGTTCGATCCGCTCCTTGAAGTACGGGGCATCCAGAACAAGCGTTTCGTATTCACCGCCTTCTCCGCAGAGATGTATGCGGTACCTCCTGTGAAGTTCCTCCAGGCCACGTATCGCGCCCTCATCGATCCGCATCCCGAGCCACTCTTCACCCATTCCGCCGGCTGCAACCTGAACGATCCGAATATTCATCACCGCAGCCATCTCGCGGAGCAGTTCACCTGCATTCCGGTGCCAGAGCGGCGCATACATCGCAATACGAAGCGTTTCACAGACCTTCCGGACGCGGGATTCCTGATACACCGATTCGATTGCGCCCACGATGACCCCGTCGATATCGAGGCTCTGAAGAGCGTCTGAAAGATCCTTGAGTTCCTCTTCCTGTATGCCTTGCGATTCCTTCAGGACGAGGGGGATTCCGCACGCCTGCGATATCAATCTCACGATGTCGATGTTTATCGAGTGGTACATGTACGAATCGGGATTCTGCGGCTTTATCGCAACAAGGTGCGTCACCTCATGCCTAGCCATCAGCGCTTCGTAGAGTGCATAACATGAATCCTTTCCTCCTGAGATGAGTGCTGCGAGTTTCATTTTATTGCCGGGTACTTAAAACTGATGATATATATATATACGTCCGTTCCTGACTAAAAATCATCCAGATCGAAGACTTGATATCCAATCTTTCTAAATTTTTCCTTATCCTCGATCTTCTTTGCCATGATACCAAAATATTCTTTCCGTTTTTCGTTGTTCCATCGGAAACGCTTCGCTTTTTCCTTCAACGATCCGATGACCCTGCTCGCGTCTCTATGATCCAGATGTTTCCATTTGCATTCCACAAAAAGAATCTCTTTCGTCCCCTCGTTAAGTGCAACAATGTCAATCTCATCGTCCTTGTGCCACCATCTGCCGATCCTCGAGAATTTAAACGGCAGCATGTCGGCATAGTCTTCAAGAACCTCTTTTGAAAATTTTTCGAAAACTTTTCCAAGATAACGATTATAATCCGAATCAAAATTACTTATCTGCCCACTTAAGATCAACTCCGACTTATTCGGGTGAATAAACCTGAAATAAAAATCAAAATAATTATCTGAAAGGTTATATCGCTTGTTTCTTCTCCGTTCTTCCAGATCGAGCACGGGATATGATTCCTCCACAATATGAAGATTGATCAAATTGCTCAGGTATTTGGAAACAGTGGAAGTGGGAAAACCGGTGTAATTCACAATATCCCCAAACTTCGTATTCCCAAATGCGATGGCTTTCAATATCTTAAAATATCTTGTAGGCTCTCTTAATTCGCTTTTTACTAAGATCTCCGCTTCTGAGAAGAGGGATTTGTTTGGCTGGAACACTTCATCCAGTTTCTCGCCGTGCTTAAGTCTGTAACACACTTCTTTGATGTACTCGGGTATGCCATCGGTTATTCCGAATATCTCAACCGCTTCTTCGATTGAAGCGGCTCCAAAATCCAGAATATGCCTTGCTTTGAGCGGTCTTACAAAAAGCTGACCAGTTCTTCGCCCATACAAAGGACTCCTGTAATTTAACAGATAGTTCTCCATCATTGAGATGGATGAGCCGCAAAGGATCAGTTTGACCGTGGTGTTTTTCAGGAGTTCGTCCCATATCTTTTGGAACTTGGATAAAAGCGCTTTATTTTCTGAAATAAGGTTAGGAAATTCATCAAATGCAATGATCAATTTGTCTTCGTTGGCTATCATTTCAAACAACTCTTCCCATGTGAAATCGCCTCTTGCGATCAAAAGATTGTCCAGTGTCTGCGAAACAATTTTTTTGAAAGATGCCAGGTTATCTTTTTCCAGTGCCTGTTCAACAAAGAAATATCCTGCTTTTTTGCCGTGAATCGCTTTTTTTATCAATTCGGTCTTCCCTACCCGCCGCCTGCCATAGATGACTATCAGTTCAGCACGATCCGAACGAAATGCCTCCTGTAAACTGGATAGTTCACTTCCCCTATTCACGAAATGATTTTGTTCACGCACGATTAGCATAATCGTGAGTAAAGTATTTAACCTTATTGGCAGCTATGCTAATTGGGCATCTTTTCGAAGAGATGTTCCATGTCACTTCCCCACCACAACCCCTGCATACCCGACCACCTCTGCCATCGGCTGCACATCGCCGCTGTTTGAGTAATTGAGCAGTCTCGCAGAATTCGCGCCAAGTCCCCTGCAGACCCGCATCATCACAGCGATCGGACCATGTCCGCATACCGAAGCGTCCCGCTCACGGATCCGCGAGTAAAATTCGGTGACGTTTAATTCAAGCAGCGGGTCAAGCACGTAATGATCGATGTCATACGCGACCGCTGCCGGCTTATAGTGCGTGAAATCGGATGATGCGATCACAACAACCTTCTTGTCCGTCTCTGAGATCGCATCCATCAGTTCGTCGCTCACATCGCGTGCGGTCTCCTCGTCCTGCAAGCCCATGCATACGGAAACTATCTTGAAGTCCTTTAAAAGCGTCTGGAGAAACGGTAGCTGGACCTCGATCGAATGCTCGTACCGGTGTGCGCTCTCATCGACATCAATGATGCGCCGCGGAATCGACTCGATGAGATCGAGATCGGAATCGACATCCCCAAGCGGCGTACGCCATGTATCAGACGATACCGAGACCATGGAGCCGTATCCGGTGTGGTTTGGCCCGATGATCACGAAGGTGTCGGCATTCGGGAGCGCCGCGTACACATGCGCGGACGTTCTTCCGGAGTACATGTATCCGGCATGAGGCACGACCGCGCCCGTGATCGCTGGATCTGGGGTGATCGTTATGCCTGAAAAGTATGATTTGATATCCTTTTTCAAGGTTCTGGGATTTGATGGATAGAACTGCCCTGCGACTACTGGGATTCTCATTATGCTCACCGATCATACAGATGCCCTTTCCAGACTTATGTCTAACGCATGGGCGAGGTTGTCAGGACCTCGGGTGTTGGGGGCAGACACGCGAAGTGTTTTAGATCCCAAAGCAAGAGATAAATACAACCGCTGGAAAATATGAACAGGTATCTATCATGCTCTCAGCAAGCCCAACCAAACCAGAGATCATTGCGATCACAATCGCGAAACTCAAACTCAACCCGGGCGACACATTCTGCGACATCGGCTGCGGCACGGGCGCGGTCTCGATAGCGGCATCGAGATTCGCGGACACGATCTACGCAATCGACATCCGGGAGGAAGCCATTCGAGTGGCAGAGCAGAACTTCGCTGCCGCCGGAATCCTTGACACAGTAACGCTTCTCCACCGCGAGGCGTCCGAAGCGATTGCAGACCTGCCCGCCCGCATCGACTGCGCATTTGTCGGCGGCACAAAGAATGTCGAGAGCGTGCTTGCGGGACTCTGTGCCAAAGTCGGTGGGCGGGTGGTCGCAAATGCGGTACGGATCGAGACCGCTGCCCGGATCATCGGATGCATGAAGTCGCTCGGGATATTCGAGGAGGTGATTCACGTTCAGGTCTCGAAGGGATATGAACTTGCTGGGGAGACCGCGTTTAAGCCGATGAATCCTGTATATATTATGGTCGGGGATACAGATAGATAGAGGGATGGAGATACACTGATATACCAGTAGTGCTACAGTTTACACTGGTGACTCAAGATGTCAACTGCTGTTTCAATTCGGCTGTCTGATGATATTGCGTACGAATTAGAGGGTCTTGCCAGGACTATAGAGCGTTCCAAGACGTACATCATCCGTAAGGCTATAGAATCGTATCTTCGGGAGTATGCTGACTATCTGGTAGCCATAGAACGTTTGAACGATAAAGATGACGAGATCATCTCAAGCGACGAAATGAGGAATCGCCTTGCCTTATAAGATTGAGTATAAATCATTGGTCGTTCGAGATCTAAAAAAATTGGATAAGAGAGTGGCTGGGCGGATACTCAATCAATTGGAAACGAATCTGTCTGAAAATCCAAACGGTGGTCAGCCCCTTACCGGACAATTCAAAGGTTTGTTCAAATACCGTGTAGGCGATTATCGTATCATATACACCAGAACCATGGAGGGTATACTTGTCTTACGAATCGGACACCGCAGCAAGGTATACAGGTAAAGCACGCTTTGAGGGGGCAGTGGCCGCGTTTAAGCCGGCAAATCCGGTATATATTATAGTGGGGGATGCAAGAAAACAAGGAGGAAAACAATGTTAATCGGACTCGGACTCGGACCCGGCGATCCTGAACTGCTGACGCTCAAGGCGGTGCGGATACTCGAGGATAGCGATAAGGTATTTGTTCCGGGAAAACTCGCTCTGGATCTGGTTCTGCCGTACACGGATGCAGAGATACTCGATTTTCCGATGACGCACGACAAAACCACGCTGGACCGAACCATCGATCATAACGCGGATGTCGTTTCCGCCGCAGCCATGCACAAACTGGTCGCATTCGGGTTGATCGGCGACCCCAACTTCTTTTCGACGTTTACCCGCCTGAAAAAGCGGATACGGGAAAAATACCCACACCTCGTAATCGAAACCGTGCCTGGAATCAGTTCAATCACGGCATTCGCATCGAGAACCGATGCCGACATCGATCGATCGTTCGTGGTCAGCGATGGCTCGCCTGTCGTCACAAAGATCGTGTTAAAGACGCGAACGCCAAAAAAATCAGGGACGGTCTGATCGAGGAGGGTTACAGAAATTTTATCTTTGCTGAGAAGCTCTTCTCTGACGAAG
>CBDAFH010000008.1:0-4018 GCA_965195165.1 uncultured ANME-2 cluster archaeon
GTACTGTTTGACCTTCCTGATGGCGATCTGGTGAGCGGATCCGGGTCACTTGCAACAGTCAACTTTGAGATAATCGGATCAGTCGGGGATACCAGCATTCTGGACATATCCAACGGAGAACTCTTCGATCTCGATACATACAGCGATGGAATACCTGCAACATGGACTGATTGTGAGGTAACTGTATGACTGGAACAGCGTGAAAATCGGAGGGACGATGGAACTGAAACCGATCGGAATCATCCACACCCCCTACAGAACAACAGGGGGCGCCCCGTTTCAGGGAAGGTCATCCAGTGAAACCTGTGAGATAGAGATCTTCAAGGAGTATGAAGCTGGGTTAAAGGATGTTGACCGGTGTACCCATCTCATACTTCTTTACTGGCTCGATAGAGCGGATGATCGCGTTTTACAGACACACACCCCGCACGACACTGATATTCACGGCGTCTTTGCAACGCGATCTCCCGCCAGACCCAATCCGATTGGATTCCATGTCACTGAACTTATTGAGCGGAAAGGGAATGTTTTAAGGATCAAAGGGGTTGATGCACTCGATAAAACTCCCCTGATAGATATAAAGCCATATTCCTCCGAAATCGATGCGATTGGTGATGCAAACATCGGATGGTTTCCAACAAAGACTCAGACAAATGGTTATAGAAAGGACATCGAAGGGTTGATCAGAAAAGGAGACCTGCGAGGACTCCTTGAAAAGACCGGCGAATTACACGGGCATTTTTGCAGTCATTCAGCATTGGGAGTCAAGGCGGCATACCTCGCTATGCGTGAGTTCGGGATTGTGAACACCGGCATGGAAGAGGTTGTGGCGATCGTTGAGGCCAACAATTGTTTCAGCGATGGCATTCAGATGGTTACCGGATGTAGTTTCGGAAACAATTCCCTGATATACAAGGATTACGGGAAAACCGCGGTAACCGTCGCAAAAAGAGATGGCACCGCGATAAGGATTGCTCTCAACCCGAATTTCGAGGAATCCCGCGCTGAGAAATATCCTGAAGCAAATGCGCTCTTCGAAAAGCTTGTTGTGAGGCGTGAAGAACCGACACCTGAGGAGAGTGCAAGGCTGATGCAGCTTTCTGAGGAAATTGCGGTCGAATTACTCGACGCGGACGATTCCAAACTCTTTACAATCGAGCACAAAACGATAACGCTTCCTGAATACGCCTCGATATTCGCATCTGTCAGGTGTTCTCGCTGCGGCGAGAATATCATGGAGACGCGCGCGAGGATGCGGGATGGCAAGCCGGTCTGTATCCCGTGTTCTGGTGATGAGCACTACGCGATGAAGGGAGACGGGATATACGTCGAGAGGTGATGAATATAATATTGAGTCCGAATAAAAGAGAACACTTCCTTCCGATGCCAGTGGTATTGATTTCCACGGTAGATAAGGAAGGGAATAGGAATATAGCGCCGTATGCAAATGTGATGCCGATATTAAGACCACTTGACCTGATAGCTATTGCATCATGGCTCAGGCGGGACACACTCGACAACATCCGGGATACGAAGGAGTTTGTGATCAACGTCCCGTCCGCGGATCTTGTGGACGAGGTGATGATCTGCTCGAGAAATTACCCTGATAACGTGGATGAGTTTGCAGAGGCGAACTTGAGTGCGAAAGCATCACAGAAGGTGATCGCACCATCCATTGAGGGATGCATCGCATGGATGGAATGCACGCTCGATAGGGAGGTTGTTGAAGAGGGAAAGTACTCAATCATCATCGGAAAGATCGTGCATCTTGAGGTTGACGATGGATACCTCGCAGAAAATGGGGATATGGATTTTGAGAGGGCACGTCCTCTATCGGTGATGCTTGGCGAGACTGGAATGTACTACACAGTGCCAGCGGGCACTGGAGACTACCGCGAATATGCGGAGATGTTTACAGGAGGTAACTAAATGAAGACTATAGCTGTACTTGGTTTGCTGCTGCTGCTCTGTTCCGGATTCACCGGAATTGCAGCCGCAGACGATTCGATGGACATAACTGGTGCGGTGCAGGACGCAATGACTGAGCTTGGGGTCACAAATGAGACTCCGGGTCTGTGCGTGTTGACCGATGCCGGATACGTGAAGGTTAATGGAGAGACGACAGAAGATTGCATAAGGACAATCCGGGATGAAACGGGTTGTTCTATCGGAGATGGGAACTTATTAACGATTCATAGATCGATAAATAGCCCGTTCTGGTTTGTGATCTTTGATAACGAGACAAAATACTGTGTTTACACCGTCTACGAGGATGGAACATTCAACGCAATAAAGGTCAATATCGACGGAGGGGACGCCACAACCAGCGATGGCTGGAATGCGATGAAGGCAGCACTCGGATCAGACGCGTTCACAATTGTTACGATTGCGAATGCATGGGGGTATGGCGCACCGTACGACTTCTTGAAGTGTGCCGAATTCCACAACCACCTCTGCCCCGGGATGACGTCAGGCTACATGCTTGCAGACTATCTGTTGAAAGAGTACCCGCTGGGTGCTGGCGAGAAATACGTGGTGATCGCATGCCCGATCTGGTGCAAGGACGATGCGCTGCAGGTTATGCTGGATACAACCATCGGGAAACGGAGCATCTTTGCAAAGAACATGCCGGCACACGACGAGGACGCAATCGAGAACGCTGCCGGGATATACATTGTCTGGAATGGAACGCTTGGTAGCGGAACCGGTTATGTCCTCTCGTTTGACTTTGACGAGGCGCGCAATGTTTCAGATGTGACCGAAAGCGATTTCAACACATACCCCATGGCAAGCAGGGTCAAGATGGACTGGGGGATGATGCCGTACCTGAATCATCCGGAAACGTTCATATCGACGCTGCACACGTTCGATGTGCCCCCTTCTATGCTCAATAGGCTTGAGCTGGCAGGAGTTGATCCGTATGTTGAGATCGGGCTTGTAGACGATCCGTGCGGAATCAATATCTCGGGTGCGCTGCAGGACGCAATGGCTACGCTTGGAGTATCGAGAGGTAGCCCAAGTCTCTGCGTGTTGACCGATGCCGGATATGTGATTGTCGATGGTAACACGACCGAGTGCTGTATCGGAACGATCGAGAGGGTAACCGGATGCTCCATCAGTGAGGGAAACTTACTGACGATCCACAGATCGATAGATAAGCCGCTCTGGTTCGCAATCTTTGATAACGAGACAAAGGACTGCGTTTACGCGGTTTACAAGGATGGCGCATTCACCGCAACGACGATCAACATCGACGGAGAGAACGCCACAACCAGTGATGGCTGGAATGCGATGAAGGCAGCAATCGGTTCCGATGCATTTTCAATCATTGCGATAGCGAATGCATGGGGATATGGCGCACCGTATGATTTCCTGAAGTGCACGGAATTCCACAACCACCTCTGTCCGGGACTGTCGTCCGGCTACCAGATCGCAGGACACATACAGGCTAATTACCCTCTGAAGAAGGGTGAGAGCTATACATGGATCGGATGTCCGAACTGGTGCAAGGAGGATGCTATCCAGGTTCTTCTGGATTTAACAGCCGGAAAGAGGGGCATAGTTGTCAAACAGCGTTCCGGAGAACTCTTTGCGAAAGAGAACCCTTTTGCAGGAATTCTCATAATCTGGAACAGCACCACAAATTCCGGGAGGGGTGTTGCTTTCCGGTATGATTGGGGGCAAATATGCAATGTTTCTGGTATCAATCTCAGTGATTTCAAGCCACCCGGAGGCAAAACAAATCCCATCTTCTGGACGACCCGGATAAAAGCCAGTTTCGGACTTGTACCATACCTCGACCAGCCGGATATGTTCGTATCACTGGCTTCGGACGAGTTCGATGTGACATCCGAACAGCTCGGCCGGGTGAAGGAGGCAGGAGTTGATCCGTACGTCGAACTTGGGATTGTAGAGCCGACTGTGGTGCGTGGAGACTTCAATGACGATGGTAAGGTCACATCCGCTGATGCATTGATATTGTTGCAGGCAGCGGTTGAGAAGATAACCCTGTAAAAAC
>CBDAFH010000009.1:0-15209 GCA_965195165.1 uncultured ANME-2 cluster archaeon
CATCCGGTCAGCATCATATCGCCGTGCGGTGCCGCAAACGTGATGTCGTGCCTGCTCTGTTCTGCGATGTACCGGTTCGGTCCCGTAACGATCACCTGCGGCATAGTGTCAGGAACCTCTTCGATGTAGCAGCCATGCCCGCCGCTCTCGAAGATCTCCTCAAACGTCAGCGTCCCGTCTGCAAGTTTATCGATGTAGGTATCAAGCGTTCCGAGGTCCAGCTGTCTCGTATGGTGCTCGAATACGCCTGTTACGCGCTCATCCATGAGTATTGCGCAGAGCGTGTGCCCGTTTCCGATATTGAGCACTATCTTTGGTTCAGGTCGACCGTTTGCGCCGGATACCGATGCTGCGTCGGGCACCGCGCCAAATATCGCTGCAGGTCCGGTGTCCATCAGGACAAGATCGAAATCTGCAAGCGTCTCTGCAACAGCGTGCATACGCGTGAGATATCCAGGAATCGTCTTTCTGGAATATACAAACGACTGTAGATCGCCACCGGCACGTATCAGCCGCTTGAGATGCTCAAACCGGAATATCCTGTTGCTTCCTGTGCTCTCGCCATGATCCTGCACAGCAACCGCAAACGTATCAGGCATAGCAATCCCGAATAGTCCAAGCATCCCGCGGATCGCAGGTATGTCGATATCCACAGTCTCGATACGGATCGCACCGGAATCTGCCTCTGCACCATCCATTGCGACCACCACGCCCAAACTGCGCACCCGGTCAAGATCATCGTAAATCGTTTTTGCGGCAGTCTCTGTTGCGTAAACTTGTAACCCTGCCTTCAGATGGTCTTTTATTGCGCGAACGCACGGACCTCCGCCCATCGTAAATCCGTCCAGAAAGATATCTTTGCGTTGATCTGTTGCATCCCTGATGCGCTGTGCCACAATAACAGTCCGGGACGGAAGCACCATCTTGAAGCACTGTGGAACGCTCTTTTCGTCGTCGTAGACTAATATATCCTGCGTTCCCGCACCAACATCGATCGCAATGCACTGCATTATCAGTCAAACGAGATAGCGTCGTTGTCCATCAGTACTCGAAGATCTTCAAGGCTCATGCGACCAGTCGTCTTTAATTTTTCCACTGCAACCTTGCACTCTTCCGCACCCTCTGCCTTCTGCCGACCCTTCAACGCGTCGATGTGCGCGGAGAGTTCTTCTCGCAGGCGTGGAACCGATGCCTTGTGCGCATCGATCGATTTGCTTATGGGGTCGATGATGCGGTACTCATCCTTCAGCCGCGCATGGTACTGGTTCGCCTCCTTGCGAACGGCATCCAGCTCCGAGTATATGCCGAGTAACTCGTCGTGGCGTTGCTGCGATTCATCTGCAAGTCTCTGGATAGACCTGTGTATCTCATCGGCGGCATTGCGCAGTTCTTTTACCTGCTTGTACATCGGAACAAGTTCCGTATGAATCTTGTCCGCTTCCCTGCTCGCGTTCAGCCGCTTTCCGAGGTCTTTTAACCGCTCATAAGCACCTATTTCATGTTTCAGCGGGATATCTGCGTGGGTGAACACATACACTTCATGCGCATAAGCTTTTTCGAGACTTGTGGTGCGCATCTTCGCGATTGCGTTTGATTGGTCGCGTTTGTCCTTCACCTGGTTCAATTGTTCCCACTTCTGGTTTATCTGATCCTGTGCACCTTTCCTGAGTTCTTTCAGATCAGCAATCTTCTTATTTGCCTCATCCCTATCCTTTCTGCAAACATGCGCCTTTTTTACACATTCTTTTACGTATGCATTAAGTTCATCGCGTTTTTCCCGCAGTTTGGTTACCGTTTCCCGGTGCACTTTAATTTCACTGATAGATTTCCTTATTTCGGTATTTAAATTATTTAGTTGGCGCTTAAGACCTTCGATATTACTTTTTAACCCCCTTTCAGTCATACCTTTAAGTTCACCGGACGCATCAGTCATCTCCACCACCTCCTGCCGTAATCCCTGCCTGCACCTCTCCCTGTTTACCTTCCCAGTAGCTAACCGCACTCTCGTGGCTCTTGATCCGGCTTTGCAGCCAGATGTAGCGTCCATGTGTCCCTTTCAACTGTTCAGCATATTCAACAAACGATCCGTGATGCTCCTGGGACTTATCCGCGATGCCAACAAGTTCATTGTGGCATCCATCAGCCTCTTCTGTCATCTCTTTTATCTTTGTGGACAACTGTTTGATCTGTTCGCCGGTTTCGTCGGCAGGTCCGACATCATCCACCTCTTCGATCTGCGCAGAGAGTTTTTTGATCTTATCGACGATCTCACGCTCTTTCTGGATTCCCATGACCGTCGTCTGAAGTCTCCAGTCCAGTGCTTCGATCTCCTTCTGCAGCTGTGCCATCTCCTGCTCGTTCTTCCGCACATCCCGGTTGATGTTGATCAGATCGAACATCTCGATCCTGGATTGCTTTATCTGGTGGTACAGCAGTTGCCGTTTCTCCTTTAGTTCGGCAACGCTTTCGTTGATCTCATCCCGCTCCCGCTTCTCCTCGCTGGACGATTCTTTGAGTTTCGATACATGGGAATCGATATCTACGAACTCGCTATTGTAGGTCTCGAGAAATTGCTTGTGTTTCGCTATAACTGCATTTACTAACCCCACTTCATCCCGGATAGCAATATTTTCACTTGGAATCGTTACATCGGATGCTGTTTCGGTAGTTTCGTCGTCTTTTCCTATATCAAACACGTCCTGTCCCATCTATAATGTCTAAGGTGCCTGTGGCGAAGCCGGCATCGCCACCGTCTGTGCATGTGGCACGCCATCGATTACAATGATATTGTCTTCTGTTATATAACCATGTTCGATTGCATGCGCGATAGACCGCTTGCCAACAATATTTACGATTCCCGCATCTTCAAGCGCATTTCCGACATCGGGCAGGGATGCTATCTCGCCTTTGTAGAAGAACTCAGAGACCTCCAGCGTCAGCTTACCGTCGCTGAATGTCTGCCCGATCAACTCTTGATCGCATACTGCGACCAGCAGAGTTCCACCGGATATGTGAGTCTTGAGGTACGTGATAATATTCCCTCCGATGCGAATTAAACGCAGGCAATCGATTGCTTCTGTGTTACCACGTCATGATATAAATACCTATGTCGTCAGCCGGGTTATCGCCTTCTATGGCGTGCTCACTTCAAGGTCACAGAACCCACGGTCCCGTCCACCTCTACAAGATCGCCGTCATGAAAGACCGTGAACGGATCCTCCTTGAGGCGGTCCACGAGCGGAATATCGGATATGATCGCGCCAACAGCAACGATCGTCTCGGATGCGAGGTTGATCATGGCGCACGGAGCTACACCGTTTTTTTTGAGACTGTAGATTATGTACGACCCAACAGTTGATCCTTTTCCGTGGGGGAAGAGGAAAACATGGTCTGCAATCGAAACACCCTTCTTCGGATGGTTCTTCTCCATGATCTCTCCAGTATCCGGATTGATTCCACCAAGAAACGATATTGGAGTCTCAGAGATCAGAATTTCGCCGGAAGCTACACCTTTCGATACCGGATGCCCCGCAATCTCCATACTCGTGCCCATACCGGTGCTCGTGCTCATAAACACTCCTCGATCAGACGCTTTGCCCACCCCAGTTTTTTCTTTTTAACATCATTCACATCCGGATCGTCGTAATCGAATCCGAAGAGCATTACACTTGCAGCACCGGATGCTTTTGCTAGGAAGACGCACCGATCCCCGTCAGAGAAGCCGCCAAAGTTGTGGATATCGTTAAACGGCTCTGACTGTGTCGTGCCAAGCACTCGCATGCCTCGAAGATGTGGCACAACCGACCGGACTGCCTGGATGTTGTCGCCGTGCGCATGAACCACCACGAAAGACCCTTTTTCGCTTGCAGTGATGATGTCCTCGATCGTTCCGTCCAGATCGGTCACGATCACATCCGGAATTATCCGGTTCACCATCAGGACGGTCGTTGCGCCATCTGCCGCGATGACGATCTGATCAGGCATGATCGAATCAATCTCTGATGCAAGCGATGGCGCATTCCCGCACACCGCGACGTCTCTTCCCGATATGATGCTGCGAAGATCCGTAAGCGTGCCTGCCCTTCCGTGCAGCAGGTCTGCAAGGATGCGTGCGCTTGCGTCGTCTTCTGCCCGGTCGAAGCCAAAGTCTGCAAGAATTTCTGTGTAGAGTGGCTCCCATTCGCTAAACTCCATGAATGCAGATCACCGTCGCTGCGGTTAAGTTTTTCTACGATTGAACCGGTTTGGTATCATGGTCTTTAAGAAGCGAACCCGTGTCGATCTTGCAAAGAAGATACTCCTCGAACATATCACCCCAATAAAGCGGCGGGAGCGCATCCCACTAAAAGACGCGGTGGGCAGGGCCCTCGCAGAGGAGATCGTATCAGCAATTGACGTCCCGGATCACAGGCGTGCCGCGATGGATGGGTACGCGGTCCGTGCGGAAGAGACGACCGGCGCCTCGCCAGCAAATCCTGTGCTGCTCCGGGATGGGGTCGATTGCGTCCGTGTGCACACAGGATCGCCAGTGCCTGATGCGATGAATGCTGTGGTCATGATCGAGGACACCATAACGCCTCCGGCGTCGACGGCAAAGCCGTTACCGGCAGAGGGTGGCGGGATGGTCGAGATTCGTTCTGCCGTACACCCGAACAAGCACGTCAGCATGGTGGGAGAGGACGTCTGTCATGGCGATGCAGTCTTCGGAAGCGGGCATCACCTCCGCGGATGCGACATCGCAATGCTTGGCATGATCGGCATATCTCACGTGCCGGTGTATGCCCGCCCGAGGGTTGCGATCATCCCGACGGGATCGGAACTCGTCCCGATGCAGAGTGAATTGGAAAGCGAGATTGGCAAGATTCGGGAGACGAACGGGATTATGGTCGGTCTTTATGTCGAAAAATGGGGCGGGATTCCGGTTTACAAAGATATCGTCATCGATGACCCGGGTCTGATCGAGAAGGAGATTCTCGCGTCCACAGACTGCGATGCGATCATCCTCTGCGGCGGCACCTCGGTCGGGGCGCGGGACTACGTGCCGGGCGCGATCGAATCACTCGGACGCCTGCTGGTGCACGGTGTCGGTCTGAGCCCGGGAAAGCCTGCTGCGCTCGGTATGATCGACACGATCGGCAAGACCGGAGGTGAGACTGGGGCGATCCCTGTACTATCGCTGCCCGGATACCCGGTCGCATGTCTGATCGCCCTACTTGAGTTCGGGCGTCCTGCGATCTTGGAACTGGCGCGGATGCCTCTGATGCCTGATCGCCTGATGCGCGTACGTCTCGGCGCAAAGATCGCATCGAAGATCGGATATCTCACCTACACAAGGGTGTATGTCACTGGTGGCGCGGCGCATCCGGTCATGACGTCAGGAGCAGGCATCTTAAGTTCGGTAACAGGGTCGAACGGATTTGTTGTAATCAGGGAGGAATTGGAAGGGCTCGATGAAGGCGACGAGGTCGATGTTGTCTGGATCGAGTGATCCACCATCTATCCGGATCGTTAAGAAGGCTCGACGATAGCAACGATCTCCTCGATGGTTTTCCCGAGTTCTGCCAGCACCATGCCAAGATTCGTGTCTGGTTCGGTCATTGCTGCCAGCAGCATCTTCTTGCCCGCGCCCATCACGATCAGACGCCCGCGGTGCGACTCCACGATCATGCGGTCAGGCACCCCCTGATCCAACCCCTCTGATGTGATCTCCGCGGCTCCAAGCATCGTTGCTGCCATGGCAGCGAACGTTTTCGCATCAGTTGGCGCATTCGCTGCGATCAGTACCCCATTCCGACTCACTATCGCGCTTACCTCGATTGCGGTCTTATTATGCAGGTCTGACAGTGTTTTCTCGAGTGCGTCCATTGTGGTCATGCGGCAGCTCTCCTGGATGATCCGTCCGTCTTTCCAAACTTTGTTTTGGGATTATTAAACTTTCGATACGGCAGGTGTCAGGTTACGTGGTGTCTGGATGGGGAAAATCGCGAATAACTGGCGAACTGCGCCACAACCACTCGAAACCCGCCTCCCTCACTATAGTAACTTTGCAGCCACAAGCCAGCCACAAGCCAGCCACAAGCGAACCAAAGAATTTATATCACCGCCCCCCCTTATATGGAATCGCAGCCCGATGATGTAGCGGTCAATCATCTGGGACTCTGGATCCCAGCACCTCGGTTCGAATCCGAGTCGGGCTATTTTATGGAAATTGATGAGACGAGAGAACTGATAGAGAAATATGCGCTCCAGAATGCCGTGAAGTATGGAAAAACCCCACAAACAGGCGCGGTACTTGGCAAGGTTCTTGGAGAGCACCCCGATCTGCGAAAGGATGCGAAAGAGATGGCTTCTCTCGTAGGTGAAGTTTTATCCGGATTAACAGGCGATCCTGAGTCATGGGAGAAGAGACTCAGGGAAATCGCGCCCGACCTCATCGAGGAGATCCACGAGCGCAAGCAGCCAAGCACAGGTCTTCCTGATCTCGAGGTCGATGGCAGTGCAGTGCTCCGGTTTGCGCCGAACCCGAACGGACCTGCCACCATCGGCAGCGTGCGCGGAATCGTTGTGAACTCCGAGTATGCACACAGGTACCACGGCGAGTTCATAATCAGGTTCGATGACACCGACCCGAAGACGAAGGCGCCGATGCTCGACGCTTATACATGGTACCTTGATGATTGCGAGTATCTCGGCACGGTTCCCGACCGGGTGGTGTACGCAAGCGATCACCTCCCTGAGTACTACGAATACGCAAAAAAACTGATTCTCATGGGCAAAGCTTACGTCTGCACCTGTCCGAGGGACGAATTCAAGCGATACAAGGATGCTTGCGAGCCATGCCCCCACCGGGACGCAGACGTTGCCGCGAATCTTAAACACTGGGAGCAGATGCTTGGTGGCAGATACCCCGAGGGCGGCGCGGTGCTGCGCATCAAGACCGATATCAAGCACAAGGATCCGGCAATGCGCGACTGGGCAGCATTTCGGATCGTTCTGACCCCGCACCCGCGCAGCCGTATCGGCGACCGGTTCAGGGTATGGCCCCTGCTCGATTTCGAATCCGCAATCGAGGATCACGTTCTCGGGATCACCCACATCATACGCGGCAAGGACCTGATGGACAGCGAGCAGAGGCAGCGCTATGTCTATAGGTATCTGGGCTGGCAGTACCCAAAGACCCTGCACTGGGGCAGGATGAAGATCCACGAATTCGGAAGATTCAGCACGAGCGCAATTTCAGAGGCGATTGCAGACGGGACCTATACGGGCTGGGATGATCCGTGCGTCCCGACGCTCCGGGCGCTTCGAAGACGCGGCATCACCGCAGTCGCGATTAAGAAGTTCATGATCGATCTCGGCATCGCTGAAACTGATATCAGTTTAAGTCTCGACAATCTCTACGCCATCAACCGCAAGATTGTCGATCCGGCAGCGAACCGGTATTTCTTTGTCTGGGAACCTGTGAGGATGGAGATTTCAGGCGCCCCTTCTATGATCGCAACACCGAAATGTCATCCTGAGCGGGACGATCTCCGAAAGATTCCTGCCGGTTCCACCCTATCTGTCTGCAGAACAGACATTGAGGGGCTCGAAGCAGGCGATAAACTACGGCTCAAGAACCTGTACGATATCGAGATCATAAGCACCGAACCGCTGGTGGCGAGATGCATCGGCGGCACCCACGAGGCGTGGTGCGCGACCTGCGAGAAGCCGCGGTACCAGATCATCCAATGGGTGCCGGATGAACACGTCCCGGTGGTGGTGCGTGCGCCTGACCGGACGTACGAGGGCGTTGGCGAGACCGGAATCGTTGCTGAACAGGGAAATATCGTTCAATTCGAGCGGTTCGGATTCGTGCGAATCGATAGTGTTGATGCCGGGCGAGTTGTTGCGTATTTTGCGCATCGGTAGCGTGTATCCAATCGTTATCGTCCGCGAAGCTGAGGGGTCACCACAACAACCCTATTCGGATTGATCTGGTTATTCCGAGACTCCTCCTGCGCGGTGTCGGACGCATCTTGTGGGCGGGAGAATGGTAAAAACTTATAAGTATCGATGTTTACGTAAAAGTATAATCTTTCTGGCGCGTTATGCCTTAAAAAAGCAAGGAATGACATAATGAAGACTCCAAAATACTTTACAAAACTTGATCAAATACACGAACTTAATGAGGAGGAGCAAGCTGCACTTAAAAATGTCACCGAAAAGTTTGCTTTCCGTGCGAACGAGTATTATCTGTCATTGATAGATTGGAACGATCCCGAAGATCCGATAAGACGCATTATAATACCAAACGTGGGAGAACTTGATGAATGGGGTATGCTGGATGCTTCCAATGAAAGCGCGTACACCATGGTTCGCGGTCTGCAGCATAAATACGGATCCACCGCGGTTCTTCTCGTCACCGATACATGCGGTGGTTATTGCAGGTTCTGTTTCAGGAAACGGCTTTTTATAGATGGTTTTGATGAGGTTGCCCGTGACGTGACCGAGGGGATCCGGTACATCCGTGAGCACGAGGAACTGACCAATATCCTCGTCACTGGCGGCGATCCGCTGATGTTGTCCACAAGACGGCTGGAAGAACTGGTAAGACAACTTCAAGAGATCGAGCATGTTCATGTTATCCGTATCGGCACCAAGATGCTGGCGTTTAACCCGTACAGGATCCTCGATGACCCATCACTGCCGGAGCTGGTAAGGAGATACAGCACCACCGAAAAGAAGATCTACATAATGACGCAGTTCAACCATCCGGGAGAACTGACAGGCGTGTCTACCGAGGCGGTTCACACCCTCATCAGGGCAGGCGCCATCATCGCCAACCAGACTCCGCTGATACGCGGGGTCAACGACGATCCAGAAACATTGTCCACGCTGTTTAAGAAATTGTCGTTCGTAGGCGCGATCCCGTACTATGTCTTCCAGTGCCGTCCGACGTCAGGCAACAAGACATTCGCCATTCCAGTCGAGGAGGCGTACCAGATCTTCCAGCGATCACTTAAGGACTGTTCAGGTCTTGCCAAGCGTGCCAGACTGATCATGTCGCATTCGACCGGAAAGATCGAGATCGCGGGAATGACAGACGAACACATCTTTTTCAGGTATCACCAATCGCCCGATCCTGAGCAGGTCGGGAGTTTCATGGTCTTCAAGCGCAATCCGGGCGCATATTGGTTCGATGATTATCACGAGCTGGTTGCGGAATATCCTGTTTAGGATTCAGCGCTGGCTGTATCCAGACCATGGTTGATCGGATCGGAAAATTTCGAATGTACCAAAAATGCATACAGATTCTGCCAACCTAACCGCGCCTGTGTTGCCGGGTCGGCGTCCCATTTTTCAACTGAATCAGAAGGAACCAAAAAAGTCCCCTACCAAAGTCCCCTACAAAAGTCCCAAACCTTAATTACGACAGGCAGCAAATCATTAAAACGATGGCACTATCATGCGATCTTATCAGATTCAGGAGCAGGGGTTGGATCTGCGTCGAAGGGTCCCGGACATGCCTCACCGACATCGAGCACGGGTTTTATGGGATCAGAAAGGCGGTCGAACAACTGATCGGTCCCGTAACAGGCACGGTCTACTACAACGCCGCAATCGAGGGCGGCATCGCGTATGTCGGCGGGGCAGTGAAGTCCGGCAGCATCACCCGATCGGACAGGGGTTTTAGGGATTGCGTGGATGCTTACGCACAGCTTGGATTCGGGGATTTTACGGTCAGTGAGATCGATTACGGGTCTGCGAAAGCCACAGTCACGTGCAGGGATGCATTCGAGGGGTGGGCATGGAAGCGGCATGGCAACGTCTCAAAGGCGTGCTATTACTCCTGCGGAATCCTTGCAGGATTCATGAGAGCACTTACGGAAAGAGAGGATATCGGGTGTGTTGAGACCGAATGCATCGCGGAAGGTGCTGACGCTTGCATATTCGTGATTGCGCCAGAGGGCGAACTGGTCAGAGAGGGGCTGATGGTGTGACCCGGGAATGTGAGATCGGAGCATGTGGGCTGGCGTGTTATGCCTGTCTGTCAAAGGAGTCTGGCGCATGTCCCGGGTGTGCGAGGTCACAACCTCTGCTTGTAGAGGCGGCAGGGTACGAATGCCCGATCTACGAATGTGCCAGAAGACTGGGTGTGGCGAACTGCTTGCGATGCAGCGTACTGTCCTGTGATCTCAGGAAAGGGTTATCAAAGGGCTACTGTCCTGCATACACCTGTATTGTGGTCGCAGATGTTTGCGTATAATTTGAAAGACTGCTTGCGTCATCTGGTGTCGTACAGTCCCGCTGCTCTTGAGAGGATTTATGTAGGATATAGTTCAGCCTATTATGTATGGAACGGGGAGGGGTCTGCCGCGATCAACATGCGGTTTTGGTCTTGAAATAAATTGGTGTGGATATGTCATCCAACAACGAGTTAGCAACAAAAATTGAGAAGAGAATCGACACCCCCATGATTATTCTTGCTCTTCTAATAATCCCTGTCGTAGTAATTGAACTCAAAATAGTTCCGACAAACACATATTGGGTTTCTTATGCAACTAAAATAGATGATGGTATCTGGTTCGCCTTTCTTTTGGAATATCTGATCTTAGTGAGTCTTTACGATGATAAAGTTGGCTACACTAAAAGAAGTTGGTTAAATCTAATTATTCTTCTGTTATCCCCACCATTGATTAGTCCTGATGGTTTTGCTTTTATAAGGTCTTTACGGTCTCTCAGGGTTTTAAGATTGTTTAGAGCTCTTAGATTCATTAGAATTGTAATTGCTTTAAAGAGGGGGGTTAAACCAATTTTAGATGTGCTTGTTAAGAACTCTTTACATTATGTTACTTTAATTACAATCCTCCTTATAATTTTCTCTGGTATTGCTTTTAGCTGGTTGGAACTTAGGGTTATTTCAATTCAAGGAACTTTTCAAGGTGTGTGGTGGGCTATTACAACAGTTACTACCGTTGGTTATGGTGACCTTTATCCAGAAAGCCACGCAGGGAGGATATTAGCAGTAGCAGTAATGATTATTGGAATTGGTTTTGTAGCTACCTTAACTGCCAATATAGCTTCATATTTTGTCGAGAAAGATACGAATAAGGAAAGTGAAGATCAAGATAAGAATGATGAAAACCAATTGATATTAGAAAGATTAGAGGAATTATCAAAGAAGATAGATGAAATTAATCGGAGATTGCCATAGAAAGAATTGTAAGAAAAAATACCAACGCCCTCGTGGATGCACCCACTCTTTAGAGGAGTATTGAGCGGTTCGTGACTGATATCCATGTCCCGCCTCTACCACTCCAAGTTTCGAACATCTAAAAAACATACGAGTCAGAACCAGAACACCAGATGAACCAACAGCTCTGTGATCAGCAAAAGCTTATGTATCCACCAGTTCAACCACGAACCAGATACGAGGAGAATTCGATGGATAACAAGATCGAGTATCTGCACCGCACATTCATGGGCCTGGGAGCCGCGATCGGAGAACTGTTCGGGAGATCGAGTCAGGAACAGACCAACCTCTTCACGTCATACATCGGAACCGAGATCGGTAAACTCCTCCTTGAGAATGGCATGGTTACCAGGGACACTCCGGTAAAAGAGTTGATCGGGATAATAGCAGATGAACTCGAGTTCGGAGGCGAGTACGAGATCGTCGAGGACGATGGTATGGTCACGCTTGCTATCAAGAAATGCAACGTCTGTCCGAAGAAGGTCGGGGGACCTGTATTTAATACCACAGTCTGCCCTGTACCCGGAATTGTGAGGGGCGCCATCGATGTTGTGAAAGGCACCAGCGGAGAAGGTTATGCGAAATTAAAGCCAGGACAGGAGTGTAAGATAACAGAGTGTGAGACGGTGGGGGCTGCGGAATCATGACCGAAGAATGGCGTAAAGAGAAGGTGGATTATGTCGTTTACAACGCGATCTCCTATGCATTTGAGCGGGCTGTAAAGGAGACGCTTGGAAATGGTGCGCCGATCCTGCAGACCACGATGGTGCCGCTCGTCGGCGTCGATCTGATCACTGCTACTGAAAAGGAGTTTGGAATTGAGTTTAAACCCGGAAAACCCATCCCTGAGTTCATGGAGGATCTTGCAAAGATGCTTGTCGGACTCGAGGTTGCGGATGAGATTCACTGTATTCCAGGTACCGATGGAAAGAAGGTTCGATGCCGCGTAAAAAACTGTATCAACACGCTAGCGCTCAAATATCTGCGCGAGAAGGGAATTACTTCGTGCGTTCTCTGCCCTCCTGGATTTTATGCAGCATCGGCAGCCAGAAAGGTATTTGGTGAGGAATTCCAGATACGAATAACCAATGAAACATCAGAACTTGGGGACTGCGTGGTGACCTTTGAGTTGATCAAGTGATAAGTGATGCGTGATGAGTGATAATCGAGTAGGTGAGCAAAATGCCTGAGACTAAGAAGGATAAACTGGACACGGTCCTTGCCAGATTCGGGGAAGTCGGACAGATCAAGGCGGCTGGCATCGTCTCCAAGGAGGGATTACTGATAACGGCTCTCATGCCGCCTGAGATGAACGAGCGGATCGTTGCCGCGCTCTGCTCCACGATAATGGCGAGTGCCGAGACTGCAAGCACCCAGATGGGGACTGGCACTGTGAGCGATATCCACGTAAAGACCGAGCAAGGCACGATACTGCTCCAGCCAGCCGGCGAGAAGGCGATTCTAATCGCACTGGCAGACTCCGGCGCGCAACTCGGACTGATCATGATGGAGATCGAGACGAGGGCAAAACAGGTGCAGGAGATCCTCGAAGAGGTCTAAACATGGTGGCAGAGACCGAGGGCAAACGTAAGACTTACATTCCGATGCTCGATGAGATGCTCGGCGGCGGCATGCCTGCTGGCACATCGCTGTTGTTTACCGCGATGCCGGGCGTCGCATCCGAGGTCTTCGGATGCCAGATCATCGCGGAGCGCATGAGAATCGATGGGGACATCAGTTTCATATACACGAACACGAGAACGCCGGTCGAGATCGAGCACGTATTCCACAGGTATGGGTGGGATCTGCGGTCATCTCTCGACTCGGGTCAGACATTCTTTGTCGATTCCATCTCCCCGATGATGGGGATGCCAGCGATCGGCAAATACGAGATCGATGATTTTAAAGATAGCGAGACAGTGGTTTCAGAAGCGATCGCTGACATCGCAGGGGGAACTGCTGTTATTGAGGATGTTGCAACGCTTCTCGATTCCATCGGTGTTGACCAGACGTTCGATATGATCGAGCGGTTAAACGAGGTGGCACGATCGAATGATGTGAACATGATCTACCTCTTCACGAGATGGAACTACGAAAAAGTGATGCTTGGAAGACTGTCCAAAATCGTTGACTGCGAGGTCAAACTCTTCAGCGTCGAAGAGAAGGTGGTCTACCGGCAGGTATTCGCGATCACGAAATCGAACTGGAGCGAGGCGTCAGGGACAAAGATATTCTTCGAGGTTCTGGAGCCGGGCGGAGTCCGTGTCTTCGTTCCGAAACTGCTGGTGACTGGACCGTATAATGCCGGAAAGACGACATTTACCCATGCGATCGCTCCGGATGCCGTTTCAGTGGAGCGGCAGACCTTTGAACTATTTCCAACGACTGTCGGGCTTGATATCGGGCATATTGACTACAAGGGATTCTCTGCCGACGTATTCGGAACTCCGGGTCAGGAGCGGTTCGATCTCCTGCTTGAACCGCTTGGACGGGAGGCGATCGGCACCTTTATCGTGATCGACTCGACGAAGCCAGAGACGTTTGTGCGGGCGAAAGAGATGATCAGGATGTGCCGCACAGAGGCGATACCAAAAGTGATCATCGCCAACAAGCAGGACCTTCCGAATGCCTTGTCGCCTGACGAGATCAAGAAGAAGATGTCGCTCTGGGAGGAGATTCCGATCGTTCCGATCTCGGCAACAGATGAACAGGGGCTTAGTGAAGCTCTGGATACGCTTTTCAGTCTCATATACAAGATATGATTCCAAAAATAGCGTCCGGGATCGCCGGACTTGATGAACTGACCGGCGGACTGCCAGAGAATACGATGACTCTCGTCTATGGTCCGCCAAAGACCGGAAAGTCCATATCCTGCTATCAGTTCCTGCGTCAGGCGGTAGCAGATGGTGATCTATGCTTATATTTGATGACGGACTATACCCAGTCCCAGCTCGAACAGCAGATGATGGCTTTTGACTGGTTCATCCGTGAGTACATCATGGCTAAGAAGCTGTATGTGATCGATACGGCATCAGGTTCGGTTGGCGCTATGCAGAAGGAGACCAAGAACTTAGTAGTGTCGTCCCCGCAGAATCCGACCGACATCGCAAGCAAAGTCATCCAGCAGTTGCAGTACATATACCAGCAGACGAGAGCGTTCAGGTCGATCCTGGACTCATCGACCACGCTATTTGCGTTTAACTCGCCGATCCTTGTCATCAGGGTGCTCAAGTCTTACATCATGCGGATCAAGATGGCAGGCGGAACCGGCGTCATCACATACACAGAGGGCACAGCAGAGACCGAGATCGAGACGATGTTGAAAGCGAGCGTGGATAACATCATCCACCTCGATTCCGAGACGATCACGGTCGAGGCGATGGCTGGACTCAGGCAGGAGTCAACAGGTTACCGGATCACTGATGACGGGGTTGTGGTTGGGTAGGTCTCCACAGGTGAAGTGCAGGAGTACCTGAAAAAGAGATGGTTGCGCCTTTGCTTGCGCATTCGCAGGTGACTGTGAATGCCGCGAATATCAAACCCAGAACGATTCGCCAAGTAAAATCGCGACAGGAAACCCTGCTGTCTTTGCAAGTGTCCATGCACCTGGAATTACCCGGTCAACATCAGAAGGGGCGGGCGAGTACCGCGGTATCCCAAGATTATCGAGCAGTCGGAGCGTTAACTGCCCCATCGGCACCTGCGCTGATATCCGCTCGCCGAGATCGCCCCTGTGGCTGAGGACCATGAGCAAAGGCATCCTGTAGAGCAGACTTAGCGATGCGAGCGCATTGATGCTGTTTCCGAGACCCGAGTTCTGCATAACGATCGCAGGGTTCGCGCCTCCAAGGTATGCGCCAGCACACATCCCGACACCTTCCTCTTCTCTTGTTACCGGAATATGCACAATCCCGGGATCGGATTCGAGCAGATCGAGCAGACCTCCTAAATTGACGCAGGGAACGCTCGTCAC
>CBDAFH010000010.1:0-4387 GCA_965195165.1 uncultured ANME-2 cluster archaeon
GAATGCGCCGTACAGCGAGTATGCTGCCACGCTGTCCCGGATGACTGCGCAGATCGTGATGGACCGGGCAGAGACGATCAAACCGGAACTTGAGGAATCTGCGAGGCTTGTGATAAAGGCGCTTGTCTCAAGCGGCGTTGCGATGAGCATCGCTGGCTCATCCATGCCCGCATCCGGATCCGAGCATAAGTTCAGCCACGCACTGGACAGGATCGCGCCAAAGCCAGCCCTGCACGGTGAGCAGTGTGGCGTCGGAACGATCATGATGATGTACCTGCACGGCGGCAACTGGCAGCAGATCAGGGCTGCGCTGCGAACGGTCGGTGCGCCAACGACTGCTGCGGAACTCGGGATTCCTGACCAATGCATCATCGACGCGCTGGTTCATGCATCAGAGATCCGTCCCGAGCGATATACGATTCTTGGAGCCGGGCTTACCGAGGATGCGGCGGAGAATGTGGCGAAGATCACAGGGGTTTGCATGAGTGCCCGACTGAGCGCGTGAGAAGATCACATGCTCACCATCGACGGCTCGTTCGGGGAGGGCGGCGGGCAGATCCTGCGCACATCTGTTGCCATGGCTGCGATCACAGAAACGCCTGTGCGCATCAGAAACATCCGCAGCAACCGGCCGAACCCGGGGCTTTCTGCCCAGCACCTGACCGCGATAGAAGCGGTGGCATCGATTACCGGTGCAGAAGTTTCAGGTCTTCTACTCAGGTCCACTGAGGTATCCTTTGTACCGGGTGAGATCAGAGGCGGGGCATACCGCCTGGATATAGGTACAGCAGGAAGCATTTCACTTCTGCTCCAGTGTCTGATCCCTGTTGCGCTACATTCTCCGGAAACTGTCTTTTTTGATATCACGGGCGGAACCGATGTGAACTGGAGTCCGCCGATCGACTACCTGCGGCACGTCACGCTGCCGGCACTCGCGCTTGCCGGGTGTGGTGTGGATATCGAGGTGTTGCGGCGCGGCTATTATCCGCGCGGGGGTGGGCAGATCAGGGCTGTGATTACTCCATCCCGGATTTCAGGGGTTGATTTTGAGAGAATGGATGCGAACATGGTTTACGGATGCTCTCATGCGTCAGGACTTCCTGAGCATGTCGCAAAAAGGCAGCGTGACGCTGCTGCCACCAGACTTGAGGAGCACGGATATGCCGCGAACATCGTGATCGAGCACAACCCTGCCGCACCGAAAGGCAGCAAGGGTCACAAGGGTGGCAAGGGTAGCGAGAATGGCAGGGGCAGCAGGGGTGGCGGCAGCACAGGAAGCGGAATCACGCTCTGGCGCGGTCTTATGGGAGGATCTGCGCTTGGAGAGCGTGGGAAGCCGGCAGAGGTGGTCGGATCCGATGCAGCAGACAGCATCATCAGGGAACTGGACTCTGGGGCGTCGGTGGACGTTTATCTGGCAGATCAATTGATCCCGTACATGGCTATCGCAAGAGCCGGGTCATTTACTGTGCGGGAGTTGTCGCTCCACGCGAAGACGAATATCCAGGTGTGCGAACAATTTACAGACGCTAAATTTGAGATAGAACCGATTGATCAGAACGTCAGGGTCGCCTGCCGATAGAATGATCGATATCTTTTTCTCGTAGTACGGAAAGTAGATATATAACCATTCTGACTCACCACCGTTGGTGCGTGTTTCAGGATGCGGTACCGCTTGTATGCAAGAAATTAGAACGGGTTGATGATCATGAAGATAGCTGAAAAAATGATACGGGATGTGATGACGCGCGGAGTGGTGACCACCTCACCAGACACGCCGGTCAAGGAGATCGCAGAGAGGATGGCGAACCAGCATTTATCCGGAGTGGCAGTGATCGGTGCGCAGGGGGATATGCTCGGATTCATATCAGAGATGGATATGGTCAAGGTACTGCACAAACCGGACCTTAAACGGCTGACCGCAGAGGATATCATGTCTTCAACCCTGATCGCGGTTGCGCCGGATGCCACACTGGGACGGGCAGCGAGGATCATGGACGAGGGGCACATCCACAGACTGCTGATACTGTCAGAAAAAGGCGTTGGCGCGTCGCAGCGACCGGTCGGGATACTGTGCACAAGCGATATCGTACGAGAGGTTGCGAAAGCCGGGTAATCCTGGCATCCACCGAAGCAGCAGCATCAGAGTCACCTGCCTACTCACTCCATCGATCACCGACTCTAATTTTTCGATCATGGGTTCGCTACCTATCGAGATGAATAATTCAAGTGACTTTTCGTACATCGCCTCTGCTTTATCGAGATCGCCGCGAATCTGGTACACATTTCCGAGACGGGCGTATTGCTTTGCCAGCCCCTCTCTTCGTCCAAGTTCCTCGTTGATCACAAGCGACTTTTCGTACATCTCCTCTGCTCTATCGAGATCGCCGCGAATCTGGTACACATCCCCGAGATTGCCGTACTGACTTGCCACCCCCTCTTTCCGTCCGAGTTCCTTGATGATTGCAAGTGATTTTCTGTACATCGCCTCGGCTCTACTAATGTCCCCGTGAGACTCGTACAGATTTCCAAGATTGCCGTATTGATTTGCCATCCCCTCTCTTCGTCCAAGTTCCTTGTTGATTGCAAGCGACTTTCTGTACATCGCCTCTGCTTTATCGAGATCGCCGCGAATCTGGCACACGATTCCGAGATTGCCGTAATCACTTGCCATCCCCGCTCTTCGCCCAAGTTCCTTGTTGATTGCAAGCGATTTTCCGTACATCGCCTCTGCTTTATCGAGATCGCCACGAATCTGGTACACATTTCCGAGATTGCCGTACTGACTTGCCACCCCCTCTTTCCGTCCGAGTTCCTCGTTGATAGCAAGCGACTTTCCGTACATCGCCTCTGCTTTATCGAGATCGCCACGAATCTGGTACACATTTCCGAGATTGCCGTACTGACTTGCCATCCCCTCTTTCCGTCCGAGTTCCTTGTTGATTGCAAGCGACTTTTCGTACATCTCTTCTGCTCTATCAAGATCGCCGCGGGTCATGTACACGTTTCCGAGATTGCCGTAAGCAATAGCTACAAGCGAATCATCACCAGTCTCTTTGCCGATCTCTGCTACTTGCAAGAATCTCTCTTCGGCATTTTCCAACATGCCAATTCGTTGTAAGAATAACCCATAACTGTTGATTATGGACGGGTTTGGGTAGTTCGCAATCGACTTGGCAAAGTACTCTTCTGCTCTGGTTATTTGTCCCGAATCTGCTTTTTCAAGAGCTTCTATCCCCAGCGTCAGTGCGAGATCTTTTATCGCTGTTTGACTGTTCTGCCTTTCAGTCTCAATCTCATTCTTGAGTCTCCGAAACTCATCCTCAGATTCATTGAGTTTCCTCTGATCTTCGATACTCTCTTCATTCCGATAATCCTCAATCAGGAGTCTATCAAGCCACTTGCTCAAATGTTCTCTAAAGATACTTTCCCATCGGTTCTCATCTTCGTATGATTTATACAAAAATTTCCTTTCAGATTCAATCTTCTCTTTGAACTTCAGAACCTGTTGCAGTTGTTCGCCTGGGTCTGCCAGCATATTATCCGGAATCTTGCGGAAATAGAGCATGATCTCTGGCTTACCTTCTTCCTCGAGCAGGCGTTTTGCCAGTTCGTACTCTTCTTCAAACCCTGACGAATACTCCCCGGTTGGCGTCCCCCAACGCTTCCATAGAAGCATGATCATCAGGTCGCATTTTTTAACATCTTCATTGATCAGTTCCTGCGGACGCCCATATCCGGGCAGCGTGTCCTCCCATCCGAGCGGCTCTAACTGCGTCCCCATCCCATTTGCCTTCGATCGGTTCACCTCATCAACGATATCACGGAAAAGGCGGCGTTCCTCTCCGAGATCGCCCGGCGATGCTATAAAGACCCGAAGCACCTTACGAAAGTCATCTGATTGACCTCGCATCGTGACATAACCTCACTCACTCATCACCATGAGCGCAGCATGAGGACACGCTGTCACGCAGGTTCCACACTGGATGCACTTCGACTCGTCCATCGCAACAGTCCAGTCATCCTTAAATGAGAAGACCTGGACCGGGCAGACACTGATGCACGCACCGCAGTGCACGCATTCGTCATCGTCCCGGATGATCGGATGTTCGAGTATAGAGACGGCTGCGCCATGGCGTTCGAATGCGGTCGCAACGCGGGCGCAGGAGTCAGCAGGCACCTCAAGCACGATCTCGCCGCTCGTTGCATCGATGTTTGCGCGGTCGACGTTGATCTCGACACCGGTATCAAGAATCACTCTCGCGATCACCGGGTCATGAACCGCCGATGAAACGTGTATCACCATCTTCATATTATCATCCTTACTTTCTGTTTTGCAGGTTTAACAGATCGCTGACCCGTACAATATATCCATTATGGCGGGCAA
>CBDAFH010000011.1:0-21415 GCA_965195165.1 uncultured ANME-2 cluster archaeon
TCTCCTTTCAGATAGTTATAATACATGTCCCGCATGCCATTATTTTTCAGAGTGTGATAAAGAGCCCGGGTTTCCAGAGTTCTTGAAGCATGCATATCTTTTTCGATATGAGCAATGAACCTGAACCCCTTCCTGAAAAACCCCTCTGACAATCCGCCCGCTCCAGCAAACATATCTAGAACGGTCAGATTCGCCTCACCTGTCATGTCATGCACCACGTTTTAATTTCTTCCTGAAACTGTAATAACTTGTTTCTTTTACAGACATATATGACTTACCTCCGATCTATTCGATTGTACGAAGTTTTTTTGGGAAATACAGCAGTTCCATCATAAACATCATCCATCGTCGGTATCCGATCATAATAAGTTCTAACAATCTATAAAAAAACGTGGTAGGGGGTCGGCGAGTACTGTTTCTTTATCTATATACTTCTCTTCGATAACAACCGTATTAACGTTTATATCTTTTGCATATATATTTAGCCTGCTTAGAACCGCCCAACTCATATTGTGCCTGGGTCGAATGAGTACGCTTCCATTAGAATCGCCTCGCGTCCAATTAGATCGTGAAGCGCGTCAACAAATCTTCAGGAGATAAATAACCAGCCACTCGATGAAGTTCTTCTGATTCTCTTATTGTTTCCGGATCATTGGCTATTTTGTCAAACTCGATTATAAGTTTGTCTACTTTTGCCGCGAGTTCATCTGCATCCATATTCGTTTACCTCCCTTTTCATCTCAGTTCATCCTATAACAAATAATCGTTTTTACACGCTATATAAACATTTTGCGTTCATTTCGGGGGTGTGGCTGGTTTGTGTCGTAATGCTCCAGCCCCTTCCATGCCCCATCCCGCGCAGTGCCCGAACGGTCATCAACGGTATGTTTTCGTCCACGAAGATCTTCATGCTGCACTCGCCAATGCCCCAATGGGAATAACTTGCTCTTCAGCCAGAGATGCTGCATAGTCAAGGCATGTAAGAATATCCTCCTGTTCAAGGGAAGGATATTCTGTCAGGAGATCTTCGATCGTGTCTCCATTGGCAAGCGTATGTATGATCTGATGGACCGGGATGCGGGTTCCTTTGATGCACGCTTGCCCATGGCAAACATTTGGATTGATTGAAATACGTGGATACATCATACTTTACCTCCTCATAGACTGATCGCTTCTGCCTGTTCGTAATGGAGTTCTTGGTGCTCCATGCACTGCATTAGAACTCCCCCTCCCTACATAAAACCTTCTTCACAAAATCAGAAGCTCTTCGCCCCTTCACCCCATCTCCACCATCCCCCGCACCTCCTCCGGCACCTCTCTGCTCCCAACCGCAGGCACGATCGGCCGCTGCCCGAGATCGACAAATATCTGCTGCCCTTCCGGGCTGACCACCAGTTTCACAAACTCGAGTCCCATCTCAGGATCCCGTGCATTCTTTGGAACCGTGATCCCGTATACGACCGGCTTTCCGGTAACGAGATTGTCGTTTGCCTGCACGACCTGCACCGTCCTATACGTATCCGCATACTCGATGCTGGAGAGATCAATCTCTGCTGGCAGTTCCAAAAACGACTGACCATGCTGCTCTGCAACGCTTCTGTAGATGAAGTAGTAGTCGATCTCCTGCGCATCAAGACCCGCGATAAGTTCCATCTCCATGCTCCGAACCATCAGTTTCGCAGACGGGTCGATGCTCTCGGATGCGGGCATGTTAAGGGTGTACGTACCGTTTGCTGCGTCATAAACCATCGCCATCGCAGAATTCGCCTCGATCAGGTCCTCATAGATCATATCATCGCCATAGTGCGCCTCTGCAAGCTGGGTCGTCATCTGTGACCGGTATCCGCACGGATCATCGTTCGGATTCGAGAACCCGAACCTGACATCATCCCTCCTCAGGATCTCGTACCAGTTATCGGCATTGATCTCGTCAGCGTACTTGCTCTCCCCGGTATACGCAAGCACGATCTGGTTTCTCGCAAACTGGAGATACCAGTCAGCGTACTCGGGATACATCATGCCCGGAATCAGCGAATAATCAGCAGACGCAACGACGTCCGCCTCTTTGTGAAGTTCTGTCACCTTCCTGAGGGTAGCCGCGCTGCCGGCTGCCTCGCACTGCACATCGATACCCGGATGTGCCGCCTCAAAGACTTCCTCGAGTTTTGCAAACGGAATCGAAAGGCTTCCAGCGTGGAGTACCGTGAGCGTCCCGCTATGCACTTCCGGAGTGGCGTTGTCATTGACGCTGCCGTCTGTCGTCGTGTCGGTATCCGTACCAATGCACCCAAGCACGATAACGCTGCAAAGCATTATCATTATCAGGATTGCTGTTTTTTTCATTATACTATCCACTGTTGAACTGAACTAATCTTGATTCACACATCCCGTTTAAGTACCTTTCGTTTGTGAAACGTGTTAGTCAAACAAAATAGATTGATACGATCGATACGCGCCAACCCTTCCGGTCAGTTGGCGCTCTGCATGATCGGCAGAGTCATCTCCGGTATCTCGGACTCCTGCACCCGATACTCTCGCTGCATCCGGTTTCCACGCCGTTCAAGTAGCTCGCGGTTATACATCCTTGCAAGATACGTGGAGACCGTGCTCAGGTTGATCTGACCGTAGATACGCCCGTAATGCGTCTTCACATCTGTTGATGTGAACCACACATGAGGATACTCGTATTTCAAGAACGATTCGAGGCGTTCCCTGACCGATAGCGGTGCGGACAACGGGGCACGAGAGCTTGATCGCTGATCAGCTGCGATCGCTGGTTTGGTTTCGGTCCCGGCTGAAAAGTCTTTGATGTACTGAATCATAGCGCCTGCCCAGTCATCACCTTCCCATTCCGTGGTATCATTACCGCTCTCGGTCTTGATCGCCAGTCGGGACCTGATGTGGGGCGGGTCATCTGACTCAGAAACACGCGCCGATACTGAACTTACGAAACGGATCAGTGCATCCACCCAGTCGTCACCACTTGGCTGGGTCGTGTACCGTCCATCTCTATCGGTCGTGATTTCAAGCCGGGACCTCATGTTTTTTCCTCGATGATGTCACCATCCATCCCCTCAGACGTCTGGTGCTACAATACCGTGATCCGGCGATCACAGAACTGCGCGGGCCATTAACAGTGTGAATATGTGATCGCCTTGTATATAAACGTTTTGGAGGATTAATCCTGTAATTATGAAATATTTACGATGAGCACAATAATACCACCATATCAGACCAAAAGTCGATACAATGATCGCTTTCATGAACTTATACATCTTTTCACTCAAACAAACACCTCTTCACCTCACACTCATTGCAAAAGTACATTCGTAGCATTTACATCAGTATCTGGTACTAACCACTACTTAAAGTTTGTTTGAGCTTGCCATAGTCGCAATCTGGTTAACTGTAAAATAACGTGAGTTACATAGCTTCCAAGTGGTTTCACACTATACCTGTAAAACGCGCGCATATATTCGAGTCGCATAAGTCTCAATCACAATATTCAGTGAAAATGCTCTGATCTTGTGGCAACCAAATTCGTGTAATTCGCAATCTCTTGGTGCTGATTTTATGCCAACAGATTCGTTCGCTACGCTCACAGTCACTAATGGCGCGAATCGAGTAAATCGGCGGAAAACACTCGGATTTTTAGACAGTACCGTCACAGAATAACATCGCGCATCCTCTCAAGAGCACGCATGATATCCGATTCACTCGTCGCGTACGATATCCGGATGTGCTCCCTGGCGTGCTTGCCGAATGCAGATCCAGGCACCGTGATCACGCCCCCGCTCGCAAGTTCCGCTGCGACACGATCACCATCACCAACCCGCGGGAAAGCATAGAACGCGCCAGCAGGGGTCGGACACTCGATGCCCATCCCCACAAGTCCCTTTAGCAGGAGGTCCCGCCTCGCCTTAAACGCCTTTTGCATGTCCTCCACACAGTCCTGTGAACCTGTGATTGCCGCAAGCGCTGCTGCTTGTGCGACTGAGTTCGCACATGCCTGCACATACTGGTGCACCTTGTGAAACTGCTCGATGTATTCCATCCTCGCTGCAAGGTACCCGAGGCGCCAGCCGGTCATGGAATACGTCTTTGATGCAGCGTTTACTGTGACTACATTGTCTGTAAACTCTGCAGGACTTGCGTGCTCGCCAACGTAGATGAAGAACTCATAGACCTCATCAGATAGAATCGTGAAATCATAATCCTCGGCTAGTTCGGAGAGTGCCTGTATCTCATTTCGCGACTGGACGGATCCGCACGGGTTCGACGGCGAGTTCACAATGAGAACCTTCGTATTTTGTGTGATGTGCTCAGCCACCACATCGGGATCGAGGACGAGATCAACAAGCGGAACGCCGATTACCCTGCCGCCTGCGATGTGTGAAAGCGCGCTGTACGAGACAAAACCCGGATCCGGGACCAGAACATCGTCCCCCGGCTCAACCAGTGCTTGCAGGGCTATGTGGAGCGCCTCGCTTGCGCCTGACGTCACCATGACCTCATCAGGGCTGACAGAGATGTTGTTGTCACGCAGGAACTTTTCAGAGAGCGCGTTTCTAAGTTCTGGGATGCCTGCTCCTGGTGTGTACTTGGTATGGCCGCTCCTGATTGCGTCCATCGCAGCATCGCAGATATGATCCGGTGTCAGGAAGTCCGGCTCTCCGAGTCCGAGATTGATGCTGTCTGTGCCTGCCGCCTCAAACATCTTCCGGATGCCGGAGATGTCGATCTCTGAAACCCGGTCTGTGAATGATCTCAATTGTTTGCACCTCTCATCTTTGGTTTCTGATTCTGGGTGGCTTCCCGCGTCTGTAACCTACTCTGCCAGCAAAACTCCTCTTGCAGCAAGCACTCCGGTTGCTGCGGCATTTATGATATCTCTTGAAAGCCCGGTGCCATCGCCTGCGGCAAAGAGATTTCTGACACTGGTCTCCATCTTCCGGTCAACATCGATCTCCATCGCATAGAACTTGATCTCTGGCGCGTACAGAAGCGTTGAATCGGACGCAACGCCAGGTATGATCTCGTTTAGTACCTCAAGCCCTTCGATGATGTCCATCACGATCCTGTGAGGAAGCGCCATCGAGATATCGCCGGGTGTCACGTCCTTGAGCGTGTTTATGACCTGATTTCGCAAAATCCTGTCCTCAGTCGATCTCCTGCCCCTCCGAAGGTCGCCCATGCGCTGGAGTACCGGCTTTCCGCCTCCTATGGTGGTTGCGAGTTTTGAGATCGAGATGCCGTATCTCGTCGTATTCTCGATTGGGTGTGTGAGACCGATCCTGACAAGGAATGCGAAATTCGTATTTTCAGATTGCTCGTTCTTCATAGAGTGCCCGTTCGTGGCTATGAATCCGGGATATTCTTCTTTGACGACAAAACCGTTTGCGTTTGTGCAGAATGTCCGCACAAAGTCGTCATACCGTTTGGTATGGATATGGAACTTTGGATCGCGGTTGATGCGTGTGACCGGATCCATGATGATCGCGGGCACCTCAACACGCACACCGACATCGATGCTTCCGTAACTGGCACCGATCCCATGCTTATCAACCATCTCATCCACCCAGTTTGCACCGATCCTCCCGGGTGCTGCGATCACGCATCCTGCCGTGATAGTCCTGCCGTCACTGATAATAACTCCCTTGCACTCGTTATCGCTGATTACAAGGTCGGATACCTCGGTATTCAACAGAAACTCGATCCCCCGATCTACAAGACTCCTCTTGAAGTTACTGATGACGATCGGAGCATTATCCGATCCGATGTGCCGCTGCGGTATATTGATGAATCGCGCCCCAACCGACGCAGCACGTCGCTTCAGCCGCTCCACAACTCCACCATTCGGATCGCTGATCTCATCGGGCGCTCCATACTTGAGAAAAACCTCATCCACATGACGGACGACCTCCCACGCATCTTCTTTGCTGCCGGTCAGCATGGCAAGATCCCCTCCGATATCAGGACGCAGATTCAGCGTGCCGTCAGAGAACGTTCCCGCGCCGCCGACCCCGCACATGATGCCGCACGGCGTGCAGTGCACGCACACGCTGCTTCGTTTCATCGGACAAGCGCGCTCGTCGATATCCTGCCCGCTGTCGATCACCAGCACACGAAGATCGGAATCTGCCAGTTCGTCTGCTGCGAACATGCCAGCGGGACCTGCGCCGATGATCACTACGTCATAGTCATTGGTCATCACATCTTGTATGGCAGGAGGATATATATCTGTGATGGTAGGGTCGGTCCGGGCGCTGGTGTATCTCGTAATTAACTGATGTCTTGCAACGCCTGCGCTGTCGCCTACCCTCTCCGCCGCATCATCACATACACCGCCGCAAGCATCCCCGCGATCACAAATACAGCGGCGAATCCCGGTGCATCCTTCTTCGCATCCCCTGCCGTCGTACCTTCCGCCGCCGGCGTAGTCACCTTTGCCGCCGCGGGTTTCGCCTTCGTCGGTGCTGGCGTCACCGTGTCGTCCGGCTGCGCAACTGTCGCGGTCGCTGTCGGCGATGGCGCCGGTGATTTCGTTGCGGTCACGGCAGGTGTCGGGGTCTCGAACCATCCTGGCGGGTACGTGCCACCTCCGCCGCCGGTTGGTATTGAACCGACGAGCCCGAAGGTACCCTCGAGTCCTTCCAGCTGCACGTCCTCACTGATGCTACCTTCCGGTGCCGGATGCATTCCACGCCCATACTGTGCATCCACCCGGACAGACCGTCCCGTTCATGGATGTTGCTGTGGTGCCGTTCGTCCATGTCTCGTTTACGCTAACGTTGTCGTTTACGCTAACGTTGTAGGAGTCGGTGGTGTTCCCGGGTTCGCCAGCAGTCCAGCTGTAGTTCACCCAGTCGCGGCATGTGGTGTTCGTAATGTTTGTGGGGTCCGGCGGGATGTATGTTGCCGATGCCAGGGCAGGCGAGATGCAAACCACAAGCATTACAGCAGCAAAAGCGATTAAGATCGCCTCATTGCACTTTTTCCGGATGCTTCTACTAACTTTCACCTCACATTCCGCACGTCGTTTCTCAAACATAATACTTTTCGCATTCTTTCCCCATCAGGCTCAAAATATCCCGTAACTCCTCAGTCATGTTCGCCAATCGCCTCATAGAATCCCCGCCAAGTCGAATCGTTGCTTCTGTGATCCCCATGAACAGGAAAAACACCCACCTCATAGTAGGATTCTGCACAGGTTTCTTCACCTGATTTCTAACAAATTTGCCGGTCTCTTTCAACCTCTGCCTAAGCGTCCACTGAGCAATTGAATAAATAAACAGACACAATACCATAATCATTGCCAATGCTTCGATTCTACTTTCTTTCTTCAAATACACCTCTGAAACATGAAAACTCTTATCTTTCAAAAAACGGAACCCACGCTCGACCGTACTCTGACTCTTGTAATATGACAGGATTTCATCAGCCGTAAGGTGCAGATCATTGGTCGCCAGAACAAATTTCCCCAGTTTTTCACGTTCTCGTGCAATTACCTGTTCATCCACCACGATCTCGGCTTTCACCGAATAATATGTTTCAAGCACCTTTCCGTTCTTTGGTCTTCCTCTTTTACCGTTCATCCGGCGTGACTTCGCTTCTATCGAGAGTTTTTCGAACTGATATCTCTGATGTTTGGAAAGCCACGTATTTGCAGCTCTCTTCGCATCTTCATAGCAAGCATACTCCGTCTTTTTCAATTTATCAAGAGATCTCTGCGCAGCCTTCCGATCTTTTTCGAGATTCTTGTCAAATGTCTTTTCTTTCCGTTTTTTCATCTCTTCCGATTGGATCAGTGCCTACTTCTGCGCTATTCCGCCATAAGACGATTTGACTTCGTGATATGAATATCTGGAATCAGTACAGGATTCCAGTTCAATATCTGCACCCAGGAGGTCTTTTACTTCAGTGATCGTTGCAGGCACCCTTGTGACCCATAGAGTGCGATCCCCCAATTCTGTGATGTTGTCTTCGCTATAGATTGCACTATCTGCAATATGATACACTTTATCACTTAATTTCAGACTTTTCTGGATTTTCTTGACGGTTTGTACCAATGTTTTCTTATCAGATGCATTTCCGGAAAGTGTTTTTACAAAAAGTGGTATTCCTTGCTGATTGCAGACCATACTTAGCACAAAACGCTTCAGATCCCAGCGGTTGTCTTTGGGGTGGCCATAAGTGATCTCGATGGTACGGGGGTCAGGATCTGAATTCTCGTAATCTCCACGTAAACTGAAATTGGTTGTATCCGTGTGAAGCACGTGCGCACCAAACGAGACGCGGTTCATGGATCCTGAGACTATCCGGTTGAAAAGTTCAGTGCAACCGTATTCGTAGATTCTATCCAGCGTTCTTCCGAATACGTCGTCGTTAAGGTGTTTCGGGAGCACTCCGTCCCCCAGCAATCGTTCTGTCGGGAGATTTTCGAAATATTTGGAGTAAAGGTATAGTCTGCTTTCGTTAAACCCCAAACCATTCAAGCACATAGCTTTAATCACGGTCGAGTGGGGTATGTTGTGATCTCGATTTTTTGGTATGGCGGAATCTATTATACCAGCAATATCAAGTTCGTCAAATATTCCAGCAACAAGTCCAAGGTGTGCAAGTGATGTGGTCGTTATCTCCATACGGCTAATCATCCCCTCACAGGATATTACTGGTTAAATAAGTGAAGTGGGTTAAAATGTTTGGGGTTTGAGAGGTACCTGCGGAATGTGAGTTTCATCATACCCGCGCCGCCGTTTCCTCAGAAGTGTCCACGCCCGCTGCTGCTGCCGCGGCGCATACTGACGCCACAAGCGTGTGTGCATGAGTACATGTGTTGGATGTAGCATTTACAATCGTTTTATCCTGCCTGGTATTGTGCCTGTATCCCATGAATTGACCTGCCTGTTTATTCCTGAGTGGGAGGATCTCGTCCACTGTTTTCGATTGAGTGCCCATAAGGCGTATATAAGAAGTAGTGCTCAGATCGCACGATCTTCACACACGCACCTCACCCGATCCCATGCACATAGACTTCGCAGTACTCGTCGCCGTGGCTCAAGAGCTTCCTGACCTCAAGTTCAGCCATGCCCCGGAAAGCACAGTGCATCGCACCCCGAAAGATTCCGCGACAGACATGGCACGCATCGGCATCCTCTGCAAGCGGGCATCTGTGCACCGTGTAATGCGCGGTACTGCCCCTCACATCCCACTCTGATTCACGCCCTGGTATCTTGTCGATCCGCGCAAGTGCATCCTTAAACTTATCAGCAGTCCAGACCTCGCCATACTGCTTCGCATAGTTATGTATGACCTGCCTGCCAATCCTTCTTCCAAAGACTCGCATGTGCCGGTCAGAGTTGATATTTCTCTCCTTCAGAAACGTTGAAAGTTCGCGCAGCGGCTCATCGAAGACATCCTTGCCCCCCACATACTCGAGCAGTTCCCTGATCTTTTTCTCGACATCTGGTTGGTGTTTCAGTGCAATCACGTTACTGGTGATCTGACAATCGTAATTGAGTCCTGCCGATTCGAGCATACACAAAAAGATGTTCTTCAGTTGATCCACCGCGCGCATGCTCCGGTAGCCATGATGTATCGTTATATCCTCACCATCGATATCCATCCGGTTGACGATGCGTGAGGTCTCAGCGACGCGCTTTAAGTCGAGGAGCACCTCCTGCAGCGGCACATCCTCTGACAACTTCTCACAGAGGCATTCGGAGGTCATGATCGCTCTTGGAACCTTGCCGATCAGGAGATCCTCGTAGAACTTCCGGTGCAGCGCGACGATCTCATAGTTTGCCGCGCTATACTCATGGATCAATGATCTCCAGAATTCCGGTTTTGCATGAAGTTCCTTAACTGTCTCCTGCATACAACCAACATTCTTTAAAAGATCGTTATATGCTTCATTCGGGCTTGCTCTCTGTTCAAAATCGATCTTGAGTGTATCGAGGTGCGAGCGCATCTCTGTGATCCCGAGCGAGAAGGAGGTCAGGTATGACCCGATGATTCCTGCAAGAAACTGCCGCCTGTCATCGTCTATCCCCTTGATCTCCGCATGGACATTCGATGGGTTCTGGTCATCATCCGCGGTCATGCTTATCAGCGTGTCCCAGTAGAGACCAGTGCAGAGATTTCGTACCGCTTCCTCGAATTCTGAGATGGTTGTCACCTCAGATGGATCAAAAACATGATCCAGAACATTTTTTTCGATGATAAGGTCTTTTGTCTGCGTAAGCATGTAATCGAAGATCGGTTTCGGGACGATCGCCTGATCTTCCCTGATCTCCCGGAGCGTTGCGATCAGGAACGTGGCGTCCTTGACACTGCCATAGTACTGCAGAGCAACATCTGTGAGATCGATGGCATCACGTATCGCAGCACTGAGATTTCCCTTATGCTTTTCGAGGAGCGGCTCTATCTTCTTCAGATGTTCATCCTCGAGCGCGATGTGTTTTCTGAGCACCATATCTAATTCCGATGCAGCTTGAAATATAAAAAGCCTTTTGGGCAATATGGCACCCGTGGCAAATAATACACCATGGCGGGTGGGTAAGAAACCCACCACTCCAACCGGAGTGGGTATCCATTCCGCAATCTCCACACTATCTGGCACCCGGTATCAACAGACTACCCGTAATGTGCGGTTTTTGCCACGCTTTGTCCTCTAAAAGACATTTTCTCGATTTTTAGTATCAATCGAGTATATACAAGTGACATTACAGAGTGTTGACTGCGAGAGACGCGAAAGTGCGCGAAAGACCGGAAATGCAGATGGTCGCGCAAAAGTGCCTCTTGGCAAAGAACAAAAACAACATGAGGTGCAAGAGAAATGACACGAAAGTTCCAACTACTGGTCGACGGTGCATCTGATCTTGATGCCACCGCCAGCCACGCTATATCAATGGCACAGCATCTGGATGCCGAGCTTGTGGCAACCGAGATTAGAAACACACGCTGGTTTGATTCCAGCCGCAAAACCGAAGCTGCACGACACCTGTTTCAGGACAGACTTACAAGAATCAGCGACATGGCATCGGACCACGGTGTCGAGATCGCTGATGTGCGACAGAAGTCGTCCACAGACCAGCCAAAAGACATCATGAAGATTGCGCGGGACATCAATCCGAACATGTTGATAACAGGTACGCGTGGCGCAACAACAGGACGGGGGTTGAGCGACCGTGCAGCCGGGCTACTCAACATCTCCAAGTACAACCTGCTCATGGTAAAGGACCTTGACCATGATACCGGTGACTACAAGAAGATCCTCGTCTCGGCAGATAGTCCGGTTAACATCGCTGAGTGCGCTGCAAAGGTTGCTGATGGGTATGATGCTGAACTGACTGCGGTTCAGGTCGTGGACCTCGAAGAGGGGCTCGTCACAGAGCGGGTCGTTTACCTGCCCGAGGCTGCCGCGTCATCAGGGGCTGGAAGGCAGCGCAGAAGGCTTGGTGAGACCGTGAAGACCCCTGATACGCTGCTTGCCAGGATGAAGGAGAACCGGCTGGCACGAGGGCAGGCGCTCGCAGACTCTATTGCAGATATCGCGCGCGACAGGGGAGTTGCGGCAAGTTCGCAGGTTATGGTCGGCAAGCAGGGTGATGAGCTCGCAAGACTCACCAGACAACAGCGCTTCGACCTGCTGGTCATGGGCTCGAAGAATGAGGGCGTCCTCAAACGGCTCATGCACAAGACCGCGCCCGAAACGATCGCGAGAAAGGTTCACAGCTCTGTTCTTGCGATTAAGAAAGTGGCGTAGATGCCTGAACATGCCCCGAGTACCGCGGCGGATTTGACGCGGCGTGCGGGCATGTTCAGAAACGATTTTTTCACAAAAAATCGAGTGAAAACTGCCCTTCGGGTGGGGTTATAGGTTTTTGAATGCGGAGCATCGGTGGAGCCATCAAACTTTTTTGAAAAGTTTGCGAGAAATGCCCTTTGGGCATGGCTGATGGACACAGTTGGATTTTAGGGAATTATACTTGTGGTATTCGCAATTTTAGCACAAACCCACGCGTTTTTGACGAACTCATTGGATCCGGCATCTCCGAATACCCGATTCCGCTCGGAAGACCCGAAAAAAATAGTGGAGCAGTGGAACCCGTATTTCGGTCCCCTGCTACCAATTGATTATTCCTTCTTCCCTTCTATGTCAACGATGTATACCTCGAGCAGGTCATCAAGCATTGCACCATTGATCCCGAGGTTGTCTGCCGCCTCTACAAGTTCCCAGTAATTGGCACCCTTCCTCTCGCAGAACCTGGCTGTATAGACATTTGAGAATGCAAGTGGCATGCAAAGTGTGTTCTGAATCCATTTCACAAGGATTCTGGACTGAGTATCCTTATCCACCTCGGAAAACGAGACGTGTGAGTCGAACTCGTCGACGATCTCATGACCGTACTTCCTGAGGAACTTCTGGATCTTGCCGTCGTAGTTCTCCTGGATTGCCTGGGCTACCTTGCAGATTGCGGAAAGCGACTTTGTGATGTCGTCATCAGCAACAGCATTCGCTTTGAGGATGTCTGTTATGGTTCTCACACGCGAGTTGTCAGGATTGACCATACCATTATCCATTATCGGTATTCCAGCCAGGTCACTGACGTCCAGCAGATTCAGGTCTGCAATATCATTTGCCAGTCTGCGCGCATCCCTGTACGAATGTTCGGTCAGTTCTGCAAATATGCAGTAGACCAGTTCGGTCCAGCGGGCGCTTTCGTCTTCCCATTTGTATTCAGCCGGGAGGAGCTGCCTATACTCCGCATAGATCTCCCTGATCCGGCCCTCAAGGAGAGCAACCCGTTCGGGTTTCGTATCTTTCTTGGATGCTTTCTTCATTCGTGCCATTTTTAATGCCTCCATATATAAATCTTTGCTACATTGTAACACCTTCCTGTATAATCATCTTACGACATGGTGGTGGTGTGCGGACATGACCACTGCCGCCATAAGCATCAGTCAGGAGCGGTGTATCAACATCTTCGTGAGTGTTTAGACTTATTAAAGCTTTGGGTTTCCCTCTTTGACGATAGTGGGCATTAAAAGCCCATTAAATCCCACTCAGTGTCTCAAAGTTGGAGTTTAGTACACTATCGTGGCGCTATATCCCACTTTCCCGAGCATAGTGTGCATACTTCCAATTTAAGTGCCAACAGAATATATATCAATGTGCATTCGTAGTGGTGGAGAGAGAATGAACTGCTCAAACACCATGCCAAACGATACCAACCCCGGGTGATCCAACATGAACATAAAACATTTCATAGCAACGTACATCATCGTGTTCGCCTTCTGGCTACTGCTCTCAGCGCACACCGACGCGTTCCATGTGGGCGCAGGAATCGCGTGCTCGGGCATAGTGGCTTATGCGTCCCACGATCTTCTGTTCGCAGGCGCAGGAAACCACACCTTGGTAAAGATCGTGCGGTTCATAGCTTATCTCCCGTGGCTTATCTACCAGATCGTGCTTGCAAACATCGATGTCGCAAAACGAGCTCTTTCGCCCAGGATGCCTATAGACCCACAGGTGGTCACGTTCAAGACGACGCTCCGAAGCGATGTGGCGCGCACCGCGCTTGCAAACTCGATAACGCTCACGCCGGGCACCGTTACAATCGACATCGTGGACGATGTCTTCTACGTCCATGCGATAGCAAAGGGGCCTGCTGACGATCTTTTAGAGGGCGCGATGGAGCGCAGGATTGCCCACATCTTCATGGAGGACTGATATATGACCGGTGCATCACTCTTCGGAACGATAGGGATGGTGGATGTCTTCCTGGCGATGGCAATCCTGATAGTCATGGCAAGCTTCGTGTCGCTCTACCGCGGCATCGAGGGGCCTGGAATCTTCAACCGGATCATCGCAGTGAACGTGATCGGCACGAAGACGATCGTGCTCCTGGTTCTTATCGGGTTCATCTACGAACGACCTGATTTCTTCGATATCGCGCTTGTTTATGCGATTCTTAACTTTATTATGACGATAGCAGCGACGAGGTACTAAAAAAGAGGTGGAAAACGATGTCTGACACAACAACGATAACAAATGTGATTACGGTCATACTCTTGCTGGTTGGCGCATTCTTCATGCTCGCGGGAACGATCGGGTTCGTGCGGTTCCCTGATTTCTACTCACGGATGCACGCCACAGGCAAATGCGACACGCTCGGGGAGGGATTGATGCTCGTTGCGCTGATCGTCTACGGGGGCGCGACATTCGTCAGCGTGAAGATACTATTTCTCATTATGTTCATCCTGCTTGCGAACCCGACCTCGACTCACGCGATCGCAAAAGCCGCGTACGATGTCGGGCTCGAACCATGGCGGAAACTGGACGACCGGGTGGAGTGGATGAATGCCGGCGATACTGGTAATGCTGGCAACACGGGCAACACCGGCAATAGCGGCGAAGGCAGAGCCGGGGAAGGCGGAGGTGAGGGGTGATGATCTGGATACTCGATATCACGATGCTATTCTTCCTCGTGGTCTGTGCAATCGCTGCAATCTCGATAAAAGACCTCCTATCATCTATTATCATCCTCTCAGCATACAGCCTGATAATGGCGATCGTCTGGGTCGAGATGCACGCGGTCGATGTCGGGTTCACAGAAGCTGCTGTTGGCGCGGGAATCACCACTGTTCTTTTCATCGCAACGCTTGCAAGAACCGAAGGGAGGAGTGAGGATTGAAGGCACTTGCACTCTTCGTGGTCGTGATCACAGGCGCGATGCTGATCTACGCGGGGCAGGACCTGCCAGCGTTTGGCGACATAAACTCACCATCGTACCAGGCTCCGATGACACAGTATTTCATCGAGAACTCTCTTGAAGAGTCTGGCGTAACAAACATCGTAACAGCCCTACTTGCCAGTTACAGGGGCTACGATACGCTCGGGGAGACTGCAGTGATATTCACCGCGGGAATGGCAGTCATGCTGCTATTACGGAGGCGTGAAACATGAGCAGAATCCAGGAGAGCGTGATCATCAGGACGGTCGTGCGGATCATGGTCCCGTTCATCCAGCTCTTCGCGCTCTACGTGATCATGCACGGCGCAAGCGGACCTGGCGGCGGATTTCAGGGCGGCGTCATCTTCGGAGCAGCGATCATCCTCTATGCGATGATCTTCGGGATTGCTGAAGGGAAGAAGAAGATGTCTGATGCTCTCGACAAGATTCTTGCAAGCACAGGGCTTACCATCTATGCAGCGACGGGACTTGCCTGCATCATCTTTGGCGGGATGTTCCTCCAGTATGACGTAGTTCCGCTGCTTCAGGATCCTGCTATAGTCTCCAAATACCTGATCGATCTGGTTGAGATCGGGATCGGGGTCACCGTGCTTGCTGTTATGATCTCACTCTTCTTCGACATCTCGCCGCCTGAATCAGAGCCAGAGGGGGCAGAAGAATGAGCGGAGTAATCGATATCGTCTATGCCGAGTACAATTACTGGATCTACGTAACGCTGATGATGATCGGGTTCTATGCGATGATCGCAAAGAAGAACCTGATCAAGAAGGTCATCGGCGCAAACATCTTCCAGACCGCAATCTTCCTCTTCTACATATCACTTTCAGACGTCAAAGGCGGCACCGCTCCGATTCTCGTGGGCGGGCACGGCGGAGAGCACGTAGAACATGCGGCTGATGTGATATACACGAATCCGGTTCCACATGTGCTGATACTGACCGCGATTGTGGTCTCGGTCAGTACCACCGCCGTGGCACTGGCACTTATCATCAGAATCTACAATGAGTACGGGTCACTCGATGAGGATGTGATCCTTGCGGCAAGAAAGAGTTTGCAGCCCGAGTTTTCCGAGTATGCAAGGCAGAAGGAGGTGATCGACGATGGCGGGATTTGAGATCATCACAAACAATCTTCCAGTACTCGCAGTGGTAGTCCCGCTGATCGCGGGCTTCCTGACACCGATTGTCGGATGGATCGACCGCAGACTCCCGTGGTACTGGGTGATGCTTGCAACGCTTGTGATTCTCCTGATAACATCGAGTAATCTCGCAACCGTGATCAACTCAGGAACGATCCACTACAAACTCGGTGGCTGGAACCCGCCGTTCGGTATCGAATACGTGATCGACCTCTTAAACGGCTTTGTCTGCCTGATAATCGCATTCATTGGGTTCATGGTCTCGATATACTCGAAAGAAAGCGTCAAAAAGGAAGTTCCCGGAAAGACGACCCAGTTCTACTCTGTATTCCTGCTCCTGATAACAGGACTCATGGGAATGACGATCACAGGCGACATCTTCAACTTCTATGTCTTCCTTGAGATCTCATCGCTCACCGCTTACGCTCTCATTGCGATGGGCGACCGCGGGGACGGCGTTGTCGCAAGCTTCAACTACCTGATCATGGGCACCGTTGCGGCATCGTTCATCCTTCTCGGGATCGGCTACCTCTACGCGGTCACAGGCACCCTGAACATGGCTGACATGCAAAGCCTTCTGCCGAGCATCTATGATAGCAAGGTCGTTCTTGCTGCGCTCGCATTCTTCATGGCGGGTTTCAGCATCAAGGTCGGTCTCTTCCCGCTCCATGCGTGGCTTCCTGATGCGTACACACATGCACCATCGACAGCAAGCGCGCTCATCGCAGGACTGATGACAAAGGTTGGCGTCTATGCGATGATCCGGTTCATGTTCTGCGTCTTCACACCCGCGTTTGTGATCGATGTGAACATGACAGAGATTCTCACCTGGGCTGCTGCGCTTGCGATCATCGTGGGATCGGTTCTCGCAATTGCGCAGAGCGACATCAAGCGGATGCTTGCATACTCAAGCATCAGCCAGATCGGCTACATCCTCTTAGGTTTTGGTCTTGTGAACGTGATCGGGATTACGGGCGGGCTTCTGCACATCATGAACCATGCGCTGATGAAGTGCGCACTCTTCCTTGTCGCCGGCGCGGTATTCTACAAGACCGACATCAGAAACATATACCAGTTCCAGGGGCTCGGAAAGAAGATGCCGGTCACAACAACCGTCTTCCTGATCGCCGCTCTCTCGATGATCGGAGTTCCAGGAACCGTCGGGTTTACGAGCAAGTGGTATCTTGCGCTTGGATCGATCGAAGCAGATCAGTGGATCTTCGTAGCGGTCATCCTGGTATCGAGTCTGCTCAACATCGTCTACTTCTGGCGGATCTTTGACAACATCTGGTTCGGACACCCGCACGAGATCGAAAACATCAAAAGGGATGAAGCGCCGCTAACGATGCTGATTCCGATGGTGATACTGGCTATTCTCTGCGTATACTTCGGATTCTTCTCGGGCTATCCGATCGAACATATATTTGAACCACTGGCACAAACACTGCTGAGTGGGGTACCCTGAGGTGATCATGATGGTTACAGAAATCAATTCAATAACCCCGCTCCTTGCAGTGCTCGTATCGATGATCGCATCCGTCCTGATCCTCGCATCCGGAAAGTACCCGAACCTGAGAGAGGGGTGGACATTTATCGCCGCGTTTATCAAGTTCGGTCTCGTGATCTCGATGCTTCCGCTGATACTCAACGGAAAGGTGATCACTTACACGGTTGTTGAGATGCTCCCCAATCTTCCGATTGCATTCAAGGTTGACGCATTCGGAATACTCTTTGCGATCACATCCTCGTTCTTGTGGATATTCGTGACGTCCTACTCAATCGGCTACATGCGGTCGCTCAAGGAACATGCGCAGACCCGATACTTCTTCTGTTTCGCAATAGCGCTCTCTTCAGCCGTCGGAATCGCATTCTCAGCGAATCTCGTCACGCTCTTCCTGTTCTACGAACTCCTGACGATCTCGACATACCCGCTCGTTGCGCACAACGAGACGCCTGAGGCGATCAGTTCGGGCAGGAAGTACCTGACATACCTGATGATCGCAGGCGTCTCACTGTTATTCTCAATCTTGGTAGTCTACCACTACACCGGCACAACAGAGTTCTCATTTAGTGGCATCGCGGGAATGGAGACGATACCGCAGACGACACTCGTCATTCTCTTCATAACGTTCATGATCGGGTGCGCCAAAGCTGCGTTCATGCCGCTTCATGCGTGGCTGCCAGCGGCGATGGTCGCACCGACTCCGGTGAGCGCACTTCTCCATGCGGTAGCAGTTGTGAAGGCGGGTGTCTTCACAGCGATTCGGGTCATTCTCTACGTCTTCGGGGTAGATCTGATGCAAGACAGCGGTATCTGGCTTTACATGGCGTATTTCGTATCGATAACGATCATTCTCGCGTCGGTCTACGCACTGATGCAGGACAACCTCAAGAAACGGCTTGCATACTCGACAGTGAGCCAGTTATCGTATATCCTGCTCGGCGCAGTGCTCATAACACCGCATGGACTCACAGGCGGGATGCTGCACATACCGTACCACGCGTTCATGAAGATCACGCTCTTTATGTGTGCAGGCGCGCTGATCGTGACTGCCAAGAAGGAGAAGATCAGCGAGATGAACGGAATCGCCAGACAGATGCCGATCACGATGCTTGCATTCACGGTTGGAGCCCTCGGCATGATCGGGATGCCGCCTGTCGGGGGGTACGTGACCAAGTGGTTCCTGCTTCTGGGCGCTGCTGAGCTGCACAGCATGATTCTCATCGCAGTGCTGCTCGTAAGTGCGGTCTTAAACGCCGCATACTTCTTCCCGGTAATCTATGTTGCGTTTTTCAAGAAGCCGGACCATGAACTGAAGTACAAGGAGGCGCCGCTTACGATGCTGGTTCCGCTCGTGGTAACAGCGATCATCTCGATTGTGATCGGGGTATGGCCCGATGCGCCGGGGATGTTTCTGGATATCGTAAATATTGCAGTTGCAAACGTTACTGGAGGAGGGATTTAGGATGTGGTTCTTAGAAAGATGGCTGGAAAATCCAAAAACGGTTAAAAAAATGGTTTATGTGCTCTACGCAAGTCTTGTCATCAGTTGCCTGCTCGGATTTGTCGTGCAGTACGGAATGGCACCTACCGAACACGCTGAGGGGCATGAGGGTTTCGCATTTGAGCAGATACCGGTGTTCAGTGCGATATACGGATTTGTCTGCTGCGTCGCAATCATCATACTGTCGAAAGCGTATGGACATTCCGGAATTATGGTAGAGGGGGATTACTATGACAAGTGATATCATAACCGTGCCGCCGGCTGCCATATTCATCATCGGGGCTCTGCTGATACCGCTTTTCCGCGGACGTATAAAACAGATATATCTACTTGCAATCCCGGTTCTTGGGTTCTTGGATGTTCTGTACATGCAGAACAACGCTACCTACTGGATTCACCATTTCATGGAGTATGATCTCATCTTTGGCAGGGTAGACCTCTTAAGCAAGTGCTTCGGATATGTCTTCACAATTGCTGCATTCTGTATGACGCTCTATGCGCTGCATGTGAAGGAGACCGGACAGCACGTTGCCGCTTTCATATACGTTGGAAGCGCGCTCGGTGTGGTCTTTGCAGGCGATCTCTTCACACTCTTCATCTTCTGGGAGTTTCTGGCATGGTCTTCGGTCTGCCTTGTCTGGTACCGGCGCAGAAAGGCATCGATCGATGCGGGATTTCGGTACCTGATGGTGCATGTCGCAGGAGGCGTCATCCTGCTCGGCGGGATCATCCTGTATATGCAGGGGAATGATGGATCGATCGCCTTTGATGCATTCGACTACGGCAGCCCTGGCACGATCTTGATCCTGATCGGCTTCCTGATCAATGCTGCAGTCCCGCCGCTTCATGCGTGGCTGCCTGATGCGTATCCGGAGGCAACGATCACAGGAGCGGTCTTCATGACAGCGTTCACCACAAAGACCGCTGTCTATGTGCTTGCACGTGGCTTTGCAGGTGTTGAACTTCTTATGTGGCTTGGTGCGATCATGGCGCTCTATGGTGTTGTGTACGCCGTGCTTGAAAACGACATCAGGAGGCTTCTTGCGTACCACATCATCAGTCAGGTGGGCTATATGGTATGCGGTATCGGACTCGGCACAGCGATGGCACTAAACGGCACCGTTGCGCATGCATTCTGCCACATCCTCTACAAGGGACTGCTCTTCATGGGCATGGGTGCGGTGATCTATATGACTGGTAAGACCAAACTGACCGAGCTTGGTGGGCTGTACAAGGTGATGCCGCTGACGATGATTCTCTACATGGTCGGGGCGTTCTCCATATCAGGATTCCCGCTGTTTAACGGATTCATCAGCAAGTCGATGATCATCCATGCGGCAGCACTCGATCACAATGCTATCATCTTTCTGATGCTCGGATGCGCTGCTGTCGGAACGTTTCTGCATACCGGCCTGAAACTGCCGTACTTTGTCTTCTTTGGTAAGGACGCCGGTATCAAAGCAAAGGATCCTCCGATGAACATGCTGCTCGGGATGGGCGCTACCGCTTTCCTTTGCACGCTGCTTGGCTGCTACCCACAGATTCTGTACCGGATTCTGCCGTTCCAATCTGTTGAGTATCACCCTTACGCACCAGCGCACGTAATTGGAACGATCCAACTATTGCTCTTCACTTATGTGGCATTCCTGCTGCTCATCAAGAAACTGGCAGGCGAGCCCACGATCAGTCTCGATACCGACTGGTTCTACCGCAGAGGTGCCGTGCTCTTTATGTGGGTGGTGAACAACCCGCTCGCACGTGGCACACAATGGACGATCGATGCAACGCTGGCCGTCAAGGATTTCGCTGTCTGGTTCAGCAAGAACCCGATTGAAGCGCTCAGTATCATTGCGGATAAGCTCTGTCTCGGGGTTCTGAACATCTCAGAGGGGGCGTCTGCGGCTGGAGAGCGTGCGAAAGCGATGCTTGACACCCGCATACGAGAGTATCCCGGAGAACCTGTGCGAAGAGACCCGATCGGGGTCTCGGTTTTGCTCGGAACAGTCTTCCTGTTCGCTTATCTGGTGATCTATGTGGTTGCACCGCATCTGTCAGTCTACTCGATGATCGGGCTTCTGGTGGTTGCGGTGATCGCAGGTATTGGGCTGCGGGTGCGGGAGATGATGCGGGAGTTGCGGGGTGAGGTTCACGATTAAGTTCATGATTGGGTTCATGATTAGCGTGTAGATGGGTATGGGGGCATAACTCCCCCTCCCATTCAGCCATCCATACGCACCAGAGTTTTGCGTATAAAATTCATGAAATGTTTCATCTGCATTTCAGGTGTTGATGGCATATCACTCTCGATCGCCATTTTCTCATTTTTATTGTGAAAATGATGCGGAAAAGTTGTTACGTGCGACCAGACCTTATGCGGCGCATTATCGTAGCGGTATATCGTCCCATCTATTTCGAATCGGTTCCAGTGGTATGAATATCTCTGGAAACCGAAATCCAAACATCTGCAAAACCCCATCGACCAACTCTATCCTCAATTTAGCAGGTTCGCCTAAA
>CBDAFH010000012.1:0-27939 GCA_965195165.1 uncultured ANME-2 cluster archaeon
GAAACTCAAAAGTTTTTGGGATTTTTAGTACAAGAATGCAGGTTCAAGCACAAGTTGATGCTGAAACCGGTGAAATAATCCAGGTTAACAAACCATGGTGGGCATTTTTAGCAGTTGAACCCGAAGAATAATTTTTTTTATTATTTATTTGACAGAAGGATGCCGGTTAACCGGGTTGTATGCATGTTGGAGTGGGTACGGGCTTTTTTTGTTTATAAGGGAATTTGGAGTTCTTGTTTCTGCCTTATTGCTACATTCCATATCAGCCACCTACCTTCGCAGGAAGATTGTTCATCAATCCTTTTAAGCCTGGTCCTTTGGCTCTTTTCTTTTCGGGTTTTCGATTAGCCACCGGTACCTACAGGTTTATGGGGCAGTCTCGCTCGCTCTGGTGTTGATCGTCCCACTTATGGGGCGTCTTTATGTAGGATGAGTTTCAATTTATATAACATGGGACGCAGAGAGCTCTGCCACGATCAATTCGTGGGTTTGCTACTGGCCGATTACCTGCAAGACGTCGGCGCATCCAAATCGAATGTGAGAGGTACGTGTGTACAGGCTCCGTACTTAAGTCAGGGGTTTGGTGACTTCGATTGACGAACTCATGCTCAAGCGGGTTACAGGAATTTAATAAAAAAATTTTGAATATTGAATAGGCGCATATTTTAGGGATGTGATGTAGAAATAAACAAGATTAGCGAAATAGTAGCACCAGAAGTATATTGGCTAAAAGAGGAAGATAAGTATGTCAGCAAAAGAAAATAAGGTTATAGTCCTTCGTTTCATTAACGAGGCATACAATAAGAGGAACTTGGCGGTGGGAGATGAGTCATTAGCTGCTAATGTAGTTCTCCATACCCCCGATGCTGATATTGAGGGGATAGAAGGTTGGAAACAGTACGCTATCGGTTTTCTCACTGGATTCACTGACATTGTTGTCTATGTTGAGGACACTATTGCAGAAGGAGATAAAGTTGTGACGCGTTGGACATGTTGCGGTGTCCACACTGGCGAACTTCAAGGGATTGCCCCAACTGGCAAGCAAGTTACATGGACTGGAATCGCTATCTACCGCTTTGCAGGGGACAAGATCGAGGAAATGTGGGTCTGGAACGATTTATTAGGCATGATGCGACAGCTCGGAGTTGTTTCCCATGTGTGATGGGCGAGCATACTACTTAAATGATCGAATTAACAACTCGACTTTGTTGTATTTCAGAGCAAAACGCTATCCATAGAAAACTTATTTAAGATGTTTGAATAAATCTTAAATCGATCGCAGTACCAAGTAACTGTCTAATCTGACAAAGGCAAGATAATTAAATAGGAGATCAGTATGTGTAAGAATTTTACAGGTTTTGACAACATCTGCATTGTTGGCACTGGTGCAATTGGAGGTGCATTTGGAGGTTTTTTATCCGATGCAGGATATGAAGTAACATTTATAGAAAATAATGAGAATATAATTAATGAAATTAAAGAAAATGGATTGTCAATATCTGGAGTTAAAGAAATTCATTTGAATAATGTGACTATCGCACCACCAGGAAGTATCACACAAAAGCAGGATCTAATTCTGCTTGCAGTAAAAGCATATAGTTTGGAAGAAGCTGTCAAGAGCACACTACCAATTATCGGAAAAAATACTTATGTTGTGTGCCTGCAAAATGGACTTGGTATAAGCGAAGTTATAAGAAAATATGTCAATAAAGAACATGTTATCGAAGGTGTGGTTTGGTTTCCTGCAATAATGGTCAAACCTGGATACATCGAGATATTAACATTTTATGAGCAAAGCATACTTGGAGGGGGGTCATACAGGTCACAAGAATATGTAAAAAAACTTGCATTATTATTAACTTCAGTAGGAATACCCACGAAAGCAGTTGATAATATTTCAAATGAAATATGGAGAAAAGCTATTCCAGTAATTGCAGGCAATTCAATCAATGCAATCACCAGAACAAAATTAGGTATAATATCTGAAATACCTGAATTAAAAGAGAGTTTATTTGCAGTTGCAAAAGAATCATTGAAAGTTGCAAGGGCAGAGGGCATTGAATTGGATGAAGAGTATCTTAGAAAATCAATGCTTAATGCACTCGAAAAAGGATATGACCATAAAACATCGATGTTACTTGATCTTGTTAATAACAGGAAGACTGAAATTGATTTTTTAAATGGAAAAATCATAGAACTTGGAAAAAAACATAATATACAAACTCCATTAAACCTGCTAATATATGGTGTGATTAAAGCACTAGAATGTGGATAATTTAAAATTCTTTGAAATATAAATAAACTTCACTGAATTCTATTATGTGAAATGTCTCAGATAATCAAACTATTATTTAAAATTAATGAATATTTAATTTGTAAAATAAGTACTTTATATTATCATTTTAAATTTCATACATGCGCCTCAATTGAAACGCTAAATCAGGCAAACCGATAGCAATATAATTACTGAGCATCGTCCAGATGCCCCGGGGCGCTTCAGCCAGTGGTCGGTGACTTTCGAAACACCGAGTCTGTTCGGAACTACCGGATCAACAAATAAGCTTAAGTGAATAAGGAACCTGTCACCAATAACATAAGGGAGGCTGTCATCATGAATAAAGAAAAAGTTTTGACCACGAACCAGGGTGTTCCGGTCAGCGACAATCAGAATTCAGAGACCGCAGGTGAACGTGGACCCGTGTTGCTGCAGGACGTCCGGTTCATCGAGAAGATTGCTCACTTTGACAGGGAGCGCATCCCTGAGCGGGTGGTCCATGCCAATGGGGCAGGAGCTCACGGTTACTTCCAGGTTTACAAGAGCATGGAAGCCTACACAAAGGCGAAATTCCTCCAGGATCCGGAGAAAACGACCCCTGTATTCGTACGTTTTTCAACGGTAACCGGAGGACGGGGTTCTGCTGATACGGTACGCGATCCCCGTGGCTTTGCCGTTAAATTCTATACCGAAGAGGGCAACTACGATCTTGTAGGGAACAACCTTCCGGTCTTCTTCATCAGGGACGCGATCAAGTTCCCGGATATGGTCCATGCATTCAAGGGCGCACCTGATAGCAATATGCCATCAGCCTCTTCCGCACATAACCGCTTCTGGGATTTCATATCCCTGACACCGGAATCGACACACATGATCACCTGGCTTTTTTCCGACCGCGGGACGCCAAAGAGCTACCGGATGCAGTAGGGTTTTGGCGTCAATACCTACGTGTGGGTGAACGCAGAAGGAGAGGCTGTGTATGTGAAATACCACTGGAAACCAAAGTTGGGTGTGCAGAACCTTGGCCGCCACGAGGCAACAATGCTCGCTGGCGGTGACCCGGATTACCTTACTCGCGATCTTTACGATACGATCGCAAGCGGCGGAGAGGTTGAGTACGAACTCTGTGTCCAGTTGATGAATATCGCCGATGAACTGAAACAGGATTTTGATCCGCTGGATGCCACAAAGACCTGGCCTGAGGAGAAATTCCCGCTGATGCCAGTTGGTAAAATGGTTCTCAATAGAAACCCTGAGAACTTCTTTAATGAGGTTGAGCAGGCAGCGTTCTGCCCTGCCGCAATCGTTCCCGGAATCGAGTTTTCTGCGGATAAGTTGCTCCAGGGGCGGACTTTCTCATACACTGATACGCAGCGCTACCGGATTGGGGCAAACTACCTGCAACTACCCATCAACCGACCCCGGGTGCCTGTCAACAACAATCAGCGCGATGGATCCATGCAGATCGGGGAATTCAGCGGGCAGGTCAATTACGAGCCAAGTAGCCTGGACCCGGACGTCCCTGGGGAAGCTATGGCAGGCAAGCCATATCTGCATCGCCTCGAGGGAGAAGTGACGCGCCAGAAGATCGGGCTCACCGATGATTTCACTCAGGCGGGAGCGCGATATCGGTCGTTGAGCAAGATGGACCAGGAACATCTGGTGGATAACCTCGTCGCGGACCTTATGAACATTGACAGAACGATTCAGCAGCGGGTGGTCGGAAACCTGACCAATGCCGATCCGGAGTTAGGTAGATTGGTAGCCGAGGGTCTGAAACTCTGACATATCATAGAGGTCACCAAATGAAAAGAATAGCCTGGGGAATTACAGGTTCTGGTGATTGGACACACGAGACATACAACGTGATGGTCGATATCAAGAAGAAGACCGAACTTGAATTCATGGTATTTCTGTCAAAAGAAGGGGAAGGGGTACTCAAATGGTACGGCATATGGGACGAGATCCAGCGTGATTTTCCCAATTTCAAGACAGATGCCGGACCCAATTCGCCGTTCATAGCCGGACCGCTGCAGATTGGTTACTATGACCTGCTTTTGATCGCACCTGCAACAGCAAATACTGTGGCAAAGATCGTCCATGGGATTGCTGATAGCCTGGTTACCAATGTAGTAGCGCAGACCTCAAAGGGGGATACTCCGATATATATACTGCCGGTGGATCAGATACGAGGTAAGATCAAGACCGTAGCCCCTACAGGAAAAACGTTTGAACTCAAGATGCGGGAGGTAGATGTATCCAACTCAGAAAAACTTGCACAGATGGAGAACATCACAGTATTAAAAAGTCCTGAGGAGATCTATGATATAATAGGGATCTCTTAAGGAGTGCAGCGAACAGGCAATTGTATACTGAGATGATATGGCGTGACGTTAGCCCCAGCCGCTAATCGAATCCTGGTAGTTGCCAGAACGGTTGCGTTCTACGACGACGAGGTGAACGCTCTCTGGGGTGTGGACTCCCCGAGGAAAGTGTTATCCATATAACATTTGTTGGGATAATATAGCATGATCCTGATTCGACCGGCTGTGGAATCTGATGAAAGATCGGTTTATGACCTGATCACAACACTGATGGGATTTCCGCTCGACCAGGAGGCGTTTCACGGTGTCTTCGTCCGGAATCTCCACTCTGGAAGCGTGCTATATTATGTTGCAGAGAGCAACGGAGCTATTGTTGGTTTCGGAAGTCTCCATATCGAACCCCAGCTCCATCATGCCGGACTGGCTGGGGAGATTCAGGAGCTGGTCGTGAATGAAACAGTTCGCAACAAAGGTATCGGCGCAGAACTCGTATCAAGACTTGAAGAGGAGGCAGAGAAGAGGGGTTGCGTTTCCATCGAAGTTACGACGAGAAAAAGATGGGTTGATGCGCAGCGGTTTTATGAGCGGGTGGGCTTTAAAAAGACGCATGTGAATTTCACAAAAGATTTAATAACGCAAAAGCATTAGGTAAAGATCATGCCAGATCGCACGGTCTCGGATGTAATAGTTGCCGGGCTCTCTTCCTGGGGTGTGGAATACATCTTCGGGCTTCCAGGCACGACCTGCCTTGGTCTTGTGGATGCGATACGCAGGCAGGAGGGGATGACGTTTGTCAAGGTGCGGCATGAGGAAGCGGCAGCGCTCATGGCATCCGCATACGCCAAGCTGACCGGGAAGGTGGGCGTCTGCTTGACAATAGCAGGACCTGGCGCAACCAACCTGATCACAGGTCTTTATGATGCGAAGATGGATCGTGCTCCGGTTTTAGCAATCACTGGTCAGGTCAAGCTCCAGTATGTGGGACCCGGTAGCTTTCAGGAGATTGATCAGGACGCGCTCTTCAATTCCTTCTGCGTCTTTAATAAGACGATAAACTCAAAAGAGCAGACCATTGAACTTGTTACACTGGCTTTGAGGCATGCTCTGGTGGAACGGGGCGTTTCTCACCTCGCAATTCCAAACGACATCCAGAAAGAACCGCTTGAAGCAGATATGGAACCAATGGAAGGGCGGGTTCCGGATTTCAGGATATCGAATATCAGACTGATCGAGAGAGCAGTGGGTTTGATAGAAAAGGCAGAGCGTCCTGTGATAATCGCTGGCTGGGGTGCAAAGGATCAGCGAGATAACTTGATTACGCTCTCCGAAAGAATAAAAGCTCCTATAATAACGACTTTTCGTGCAAAAGGTATTGTTCCCGAGGACTCTGAGCTTTCTCTCGGCGTCCTTGGCGATGTGGGAACCCCAATGGCACGAAGATGTGTGGATGATGCTGACTTACTCATGGTCTTCGGTTCATCTTTCTCTGAGAAGACAAATATCCCGAAGAAAAGGACGGTGCAGGTGGATATTGACCCGATGAATCTTGCGAAAGGTTTTCCGATAGAACTCGCCATTCTGGGAGATTGCGGGGTGGTGATCGAACAATTACTGGACAGGGTAGGAGAACGAGAGACTCAAACTGTATCAGATGATGTCAGAACCGAGAAGAGAGAATGGCATGACGAGCTTGAGAAAGAGGCTGACTCTGGGAGGGCGCCTTTGCGGGCTCCGTTTATCTTCAAGGTGCTGCGAGAGGTTATAGATCCCGATGCCATCATAGCAATCGATGTTGGAGACAATGGCTTCTGGTTTGGAAGAAATTTTCTGATGGAGAGGCAGACGCTTCTGATGTCCGGGTATCTCGCAACGATGGGGTTCGGTCTTCCTGCTGCAATTGCAGCCAAACTGGCTTCTCCTGATAGGCAGGTCGTCTGCATCACAGGAGACGGTGGCTTTGCCCAGGTGATGGGCGATTTCCTGACCGCGGTAAGGAACAATCTGGATATCACCGTGATAATCCTGAACAACAGGGAGCTTGCGATGATAAGTGTGGAGCAGATGATAGAGGGGTACCCAACGTTTGCTACCGAACTTAACAATCCGGACTTCTCAGATTACGCGATCTCCTGCGGGGGCGCTGGATTCAGGGTGGAAGAGCCGGGAGAGTTAAAGGGTGCTCTGGAAAAAGCGATGGGTGCGAAGAAACCTGCTATCGTTGATATCGAGACTGATCCAGGGAGATTTTAGTCAGAGCAATGAAGATTAAAAAGTATGTACGATACAAGAGGTGACCAATATGAGAACCATAAACCTGTTAGGGATATCGGGAAGCCCGAGACTCGCATCCACCGATTACGTGGTCAAGGATGCGCTTAACTATGCCAGCCAGAAACACGCAGCACAAACCGAGTACATAACACTCCATAACCGAACGATCGGATTCTGCAATCACTGCGACTTCTGCGTCAGGAAGCGTGAGGGCTGTATCCAGAAGGACGGAATGGAGGGGATATACGAGAGACTCCTCTGGGCTGATGCCGTGCTTATAGGAACGCCGGTCTACCAGGGGACCTTGAGCGGACAGGTGAAGACGATGCTTGATAGGTTTCGTGCGCTCGTTGCAAAAGATCCGGCTGCGCTTCGAAACAAGGTCGGAGCAGCCGCGGCTGTGGGCGGGGACCGGATCGGGGGGCAAGAACTTGCGATCAGGTCGATTCTCGATTTCTACGTGATCAGCGAGATGATACCTGTCGGCGGCGGCTCGTTTGGTGCGAATCTCGGAGGCACGTTCTGGTCGAAGGATAAGGGCGCGGAAGGCGTTAGCGCGGATGCGGACGGCATCAAGAGCATGCACCGGACAATCGACCGCCTGATCTCAGTTGCGGGGATGATTAAGGAATCAAGTGGTGATACGGATGCTTAAGATAGCGTGGGGGATCACCGGATGCGGCGATCAGATCGAAGAGACTTTTGGAATCATGAATGACCTCTCGGAGCGTTATGATCTGGATATCAAGGTGTATCTCTCCAAAAACGGCGAACTTGTGATGAAGTGGTACAATCTCTGGAAGGACTTAAAAGAGCTATTCCCGAAAGTGAGTGTCGAGCACGGCGCGAACTCGCCGTTTATTGCAGGGCAGCTCCAGATGGGAAAGTTCGATCTCTTTCTGGTCTGTCCGATGAGTGCGAACACCACTGCAAAGATTGCGCATGGGATTGCGGACTCGCTGCTGACAAACGGCGTAGCTCAGGCGGCAAAAGCGAAAATACCGATCTACATCTACCCTGCTGACCAGTACGAGGGTTCTGTTACGACGATACTACCGGATGGGGATGAGATGACCCTCTACATGCGGGATGTGGACATCGAGAACGCTGACCGGCTGAAACGGATGCCGGAGATCACGGTTCTTGAGAGCATAAGGGAGATCGAGGGTGTTGTGAGGCGACACATCGAGGATACTCCGGGGTGAGGGGGCACTATCTGAAAAGTCCTCTGGTGTTTCCACTAAAAAGCGTTCATGGCACCCCATATTACAGAATAAATTGAAAAGTCGCTGATATAAGACATGCCCAGCGATCATAATCCCTCAATGGTCTTTCTGGCATCCTCGTAAACATCGACGCTGAGCCACATCACCCGTGCAAGCCGCTCCAACGCATCCAGTGCCTCGATCTTCGATAGTTTCCGAATCTTTGCTGATCGGATCAGCACACCGATCGAGCCAGCAACCACCAGCCCAAGCCCTGTTGCAAACCGTCTTGCCGCAAGATCATCGAGAAGAATCGGGCAGTTCTTTCTTCTTGCAAGCATTATGGCAGCGGTTTCCCTGATCTCGATCCCCACACTCTTTGCAATTTCTTTTACGCGGTCACTGGTGTCGATTTCTTCAATTACGATCCAGCCATCTCTTATCTCGTTTTCTATCAGGAATGCATCTGCTGCCCCTTCTTCCTTCCCGCGGTCTACAACCTCGATTTTGACGTCAACTGGTATCGCCACCTTTCCAAACAATTCTTTGAGAAGATTCAGACGGTATATCCTTGCAAGATGGATCAGCGGTCCCGAATTGCTTACAACTACCTCTCTTTCAGAGCCCACTTGATATCCACATCCAGATCCTCTTTTTTATATTGAAAAGGAATGTTTGACCTCTTTAGCTCCTCAAGCGCACCGCGGTATGTCATTCCAGCCATTCCTGCCGCTTTCCAGAGGGATATCTTTCCTTCGCGGTATAATTCCAGTGCTTTTTTGGTGCGGTATTCTCGAAGTCCGGTACCAACGAGTTTGCGGAGCATGGTTCCTTTATCAACGAGTTCCAGTCTGCATGCCTCTTCGATATCATGCAGATATTGCTCTGGCAGTCGGACAGATATCGTTTTCATGGTTGATCTGAGATTACATTTTATTATAATGTATACTTAAACCTGTGGTTACACAGAAGCTTATGCAGCACTCCCTTCGGAACCCCACCCACCCCACCCATCAACTCCCCATACACCGCCTCAACCGCACCAAGCATCTCACTCTGGGTGACACCAAGCATTGCCGCCGCATACATCGCACCGCCTGCGCCGACCCCTTCCTTGACCTCGCCTGCCTCGTATTTACGCAATCCCGCCATACGCGAACCAGCAAATCCGGGATCAACGACATGGATAGGGCATCCGAGATCGCGGATCACCGCATCAAAGTCGATCGAAGGATCCTGAGACACGTACTTCGTGGTCGCAATCGAGATTCTGCTCGTATCGATGCCAAGATGCGTAAGTATCGTAAATACAGCGATCATCTGGGTGCCGCCTGCAAGAACAATACTCATGTCAGACGATGCCATGCCGCGGACCAGTCCTGCAACAGCCGGCATCATCGGATCGCCGATGGCTGCGATGGCACGCAGCGGATCAGCACGCGCCTTATCCGTGGTGAGCCCTGATGCATCGATGCCCTGCCGCACAACCGCACGTTTGATATCGAGGGGATTTTCCATGTAACTGCTGCTGACGCCGTAATCATACCCGAGTGCTGTGAGAATTCCAAGAGCAGTGGTCGTGCCGCCTGGAATGCTTTCGCCTATGATCGTAAAGTCGGATAGTTTCCCGAGTTGCATGCCGATCTGTGTGGCGCTCTCATAGATCGCACCCGCATGAGGCACAGCGCCCCCATACCTGATATCACGCCCAGGCAGGGCGCCAAGATCGATTGCCGGAACATCAGGCACGATCCGGAGTCCCGCGTTTACGAAGAGGTACGGGATGCCTGTCAGTTGCAGCGCAGCGCGAGTCATGACCGCAGGCGTTGGCGCACCGTCCGGTTTCATCGGCAGTTCCGGAACGCTACGGGTACTGCCATATACCACGATCTCGGCATCGCCTGCCGGCGTGTAATCATTCAGTTCGGTGGTTGCGCCCGCAGCCGAGATATTCGGGATCTGGCACGTATCGGTGTTCGAGAGTACGCAGAGAAAAAGAGGATTGGACCGACAGTCTTCCGGGGTTTCGGCAGACGTGATCCAATTGCTTGACATTTTTTCTGGTCGCAAAACCGCGAGAGAACTTCTCTGCGGCATGTTTACGAGGATTATGTGCTGGATGTCGCCATAACGCTGACTGAGGTGGGGTGCTTGGTGATATGACCCATCTCAGCCCCGACTAAGTGTTTCACACCTTTTTCAGCAGCGATGTCCAGTATCCGCTGGGTGATCACGCCATCGAAGACTACGCTCTCGATTTTATCGGTGCAATCTTTCAGCGAATCCGCCAGATCCCGCACCGGCACCTCCTCGATGACGTTGGTGTCGCTGTCGAGCAGCCGTGCACCCATGGTATCGGAAAGTTCCTTTACATGTGTCGAGAATTCGGAACCGTTCTCTGGTTTCTCGACCTTGTGGGGTTTCGAAACTGCTTTACTGCGTACCTTCGTACCGCGATCGTGTATCTTCCTCTTTGGTTCGGCTTCCTGCGCATAACTGATAACCGCCTGATCGACCGGCTCCTTCTGGCGCAGCGCTGTCACGATCTCCTTCTGGACGAGTTCCTCAACGCCCTTGCCATCGGGAGCACGCGCCACGAAATCGATGTCCGCCATCTGGAGCAATTCCTTGATGATCAGTTCTCCGCCGCGATCCCCGTCTGTGAACGCTGTGACCGTCTTCTCCTTGCACAGTGGGATGATCGAATCCGGAATGCTCGTCCCGCCGACGGCGACTGCATTCTTGATCCCGTATCTCAGCATATTGAGCACATCTGCCCGCCCCTCGACAAGGATGATTGTATCGGAGTCCGCTACATGCGGACCTGCAGGAAGATTATCTTTGCCATAAGCAGTGATCTCCTCAATCCTCACCGCTTTCTTCACTTCCTCCGCAATCTCCTGGCTTTCAGGGACTGTCTGGTTAAACATCTCTGTCAGGACGTACTTCGCCCTGTCGATGATGTGCTTTCTCTTTGCAGCGCGCACATCTATCATCTTCTCAAGCAAGATGTGTGCGGTACATGGACCTACACGGTCGATGGTTTCGAGCGATGCTGCCAGAATCGCAGTCTCGATGCGATCGAGGCTTGATGGGATGGTGATCGTTCCACTCGACTTGCCGCCTTTGGAACCGATATCCACATCGATCCTACCGATCCGCCCGGTCTTCTGGAGATCGCGCAGGTCAAGATCGCTGCCCAGCAACCCCTCTGTCTGTCCGAAGATCGCTCCGACTACATCAGGTCGTTCGATGAGCCCGTCTGTTGAGATTGTAGCTTGAATGACGTATTTCGTTGTATCAGAATCTTGCATATAATTCACCTCTTAGAAATAGTCTCAGGATTAACCCACTCGCATCAATGTATTCTCAAAGTAACGCGTTCTACCGCGTGTTACGGTTTATTGCATCTTTCTGCAGTCTGTGTGAATATGATTGATGATTGATCTCTGATGTTCCCCTCGAACCACGCATGGGTTCTGTCTTGAAAATCTTTGAGATCTTGCAAATGTGATAACCGTTGACTATTTTTTATCGGTTGCAGGTATGTTTGAGGGTGACAATATAATAAGGTTGTGGTTTCCAATATTATTTAATATATTTTATAATATCATGTCGTAGTTTCACGATATGCCGATTGAGTCCCTGCACGTCCTTTATATCCTTCTGCACCAATTTCTTCAGCCGGGAACGCAGGTCCGTGTCGATCACCACATCATGGGACTGTAGGTATCTGACGATCTGCGCTGAGAGTTGGTTGCCCCTGCGATCCCAGTCCGTAAGCACGATCACAGAATCGTAGTTGCTCGCAAGCGAATCCGTAAGATGCAGCAGGGACTGTCCGCATGGCGACTCGATCGCGCCGCATATCCCGAGATTGCGCAGTGTCGACTCGTCGTTTCTCCCCTCCACCACGATCACAGCTCCGCGCTCAGACACCTCCATGAGATCCTGCAGCACGCGCTCGATCAGTTCGTAGCGGCGAACCGCATCCTTAGTTCTCGCGGTCATGCTCAAAAAATGACGATAGTGTCCGGATCACGTCCTCCCTGGCGACGCCGATCAGTTCGACCGACTTCCTTGTGCTCGCCAGACCGTTCAGCCGGATCTGTGAGGAACTTATCCCGAATAACCTTGATAACTCCCTGATCAACTGTTTGTTTGCCTTGCCATCGATGGCTTTTGCAGACACTTTCGCGCGGATCCGGTTTCGCGACTCATCGTATCCGCTCGGGACTTCTGTGCCTCTGGATCCAGGTATGACCTTGAAATAGATCATCACGCCGTTTCCTGTATCTTTTATGGCGTCTTCGTAGGACATTCTACTTGTTTTTGTGGTTGTAGCCCGGACGCACTAACTCCGTGAGATCATCCACTGGATTTTTCCGTTGTCATCACAGTACCCTCGTGCCGGGCAATATCACCTGTTCCACACCGGGGTTGGCTTGGCAGTCATCGATAGGTTTACCAGTAACTCCTGCAAGGACCTATTCAGTGTGGTTTTGTGCCCCGTTCTTATGCTCCGGTGATCATCGGTTCACACCAGTCCTCGAAGAAGGGACATTGACAGATGGGGCATCATGGTATATATCGGTTGCTGTGAAAAGAGGAGATGATGCCAGTGTACGTAGCAGATTCGTCGGTCTTCATCCTCGGAATGCCGCTTCCCACCCGGATGCAAAACCGGATCATCACCACGCCCGAGGTCGTTTCCGAACTTGTGGACATAAAATCAAAAATGGTGTTCGAGGCAGCACTTCTGTCTGGCGTGGAGGTCGAGCCGCCACTCGCCCACCTCATCACAGAGGTCCGGTCTCATGCAAGCAGAACGGGCGACATCGAGCGGCTATCTGATACCGATATCGGCATCCTGGCAAAGGCACTTGAGCACAGCGGCATCCTCTGCACCGATGATTATGCGATCCAGAACGTAGCAGAGAGTCTCGGGATCAAAACAGAGCCGATCCTGCAGGACGGGATCAAAGAGACGTTCGAATGGGGCAGACGGTGCAAGGGTTGCGGCAGGCGGTTCGAAAGCGATGTGCGGATCTGTCCGGTCTGCGGAAGCGAAACAAAAGGATACAGAAAGAGCAGAAAGGTTTTAAGATGACTACAATCGGTATTGATATCGGAGGCGCAAACACAAAGGTCGCATCGGCAGATGGGAGCATCGCAGAGATACATTACCTCCCGATGTGGAAGGATGCAGCACTCCCCGACCTCTTAGCAAGTGTTGCAGATCGGCTGATGCCAGACAAGGTCGGGGTCGTGATGACAGGCGAACTTGCCGACTGCTTCGAAAGTAAGGGGCAGGGGATCGCATTCATCTGTGATGCGGTCGAGCGTGCATTTCCGGAGAGTGAGATATATTATCTTAACAATAAATGTGAATTCACTGGCAGCTATGGTCCAGGTCTTGCCGCGGCGAACTGGGCAGCATCGGCAAGTCTCCTTGCACGGGACACGAGTTGCGTCTTTGTGGACGTCGGCAGCACGACAACGGACATAATCCCGATCGCGGGAGGTGCTGCACGCGCTGGCGGCACGGACTTCGAGCGGTTGAAGCGCGGCGAACTCCTGTATTCGGGCGTGCTTCGGACAAATCTCGCAGCACTTCTCGACCGGGTCATCCTCGACGGCGCCGGGTGCAGGGTATCGTCAGAACTCTTCGCGATAACGGGAGACGCGTATCTCGTGCTCGGAAGGATTAGAGAAGAAGATTACACCTGCGAAACGCCGGACCATGCAGGAACAACGGTCGCGGATTCGATCAGGCGGCTTGCACGCATCGTCTGTGCAGATCCCGACGAGATTGGGGGTTCTGGTTCTGGCGTGCATTCCATAGCAGAACAGGTGCAGGGGAAGCAGGTGCAGGAGCTCTCAGACGCGATCGATGCTGCCCTGAAGCGGCACGGGCTTAATCGCGTCATCGGCACCGGGCTTGGCGAGTTTTTGATTAGGGATGCGGTGGACCGGATTGACGGTGCCCGGTGCTCGTTCGTATCAGGGATGTACGGGGAAGCCGTGTCGAAGGTGTTTCCTGCGTATGCGGTTGCGAGATTGGTTGAATTCTGAAATATTCCGGGATTTTGGGATTCTGGAAAAAGAGAAAATAAAAAAAAGAAAGGTGCTTATTGCACCTTACGCTGGTTTGTCGAAGAGCTTGGTCTTCGCCAGTTGTTTACCGTCCTTCGCGTGCGGATTGCGGAATAGTGTGTCGTTCGATTTCTCGATCTCACGCGCTTCCCTTGCAAGAACCGCAGCAGCCGTCATCATCTCATGACCGGCAGCAGCAACCAGCGATACTTTCTCGACTTCCTTTAGCATGAAGCAAGCAGGGAAGTTGATCGCTGCAACCGTGTTTGCCATGTGAAGCGCTGCAAGGGCTTTCGCCTTCGCATACGGGTTCTCGAAGCATCCGCGCTCGACGCACTTATCAGGCGACCCAAGAATGTACGGTAGTTCAAGGTCCTTTCCGGATTTTCCTGCTGCAACCTGATCTATCACCTTGTCAATCTCCTCCTGAATGAGGCGCACAGGTCCACATACTGAGAGAACCTTCATAGCGTCCGCATTAAACGACGCCATTTCGGTCGGGTCAAGGAATTCCCTCTTCGCACCGATCAGCGGGTCGACCTTCAAGATGATCGATCCAAAACCAGCCTCTTTCAGCGCCTGACGCGCATCCTTCTTATCAGGTCCGTCAGAGACGATGATCGTCGGCGTGTTCTTGAATATCTCCCTTGCCGCAGTTGGTCCTGGCGCGCCCGCGTTCGGGCTGATCATGACTACAAAGTCAGGGTCCCAGTGTTTAATCAAAGCCTCGGTGTCTGCTGCTTCGTCCGCACCCATCTTTGCACCGGTACCAAGCGTCCGCACCGCGATCCCCTGTCTTGCTGCAATCTCGTCAAGAATCAGGTCAATAACCTGGGACATACCAAGATTCCCAAGTTTCACAAATCCAATCTTTACATCACTCATGGTGAATCACCGCGTTTCGTATCAGGGTTATGAGACATAAGGTTATTGATCATGGGAACTTTTGGGCAAAATTCGTGCACATCCTGCCTGCGCAAGTGTGACACCACCAGTGGCACCACATCACACATGATCTCAGGGATTTCCAGCTCTTTGGAATGTGGGGCGTTTATTGGATAATATTGCCCCAAATCCGGGGACGCAGTAAGCTTTATAGGGGGATGGACTATGCAACATTATATATTAACTGCGGAGAGCTCTGTAATAATCGACACACGACGATGCTCTCTAACGTCTGCCGGATTGGTGGCTTGTCGAAATGTGGCGGCAGTATTCTGGTCGGCGATGTTATGCTTGCGCGGGATGGTTGTCAGTGAGACCCGCAAGGTTGTGACATCGGAATTATCGATGAGGTTGTGAATGCAGATGGATCAATGTTCGCAGTTTGCATGATGATCTTCTGCCAACCAAAAGGAGATCTCTCGGACAGGCAGATTTGGAGAACTGAATCATGATCCAATAAAAAATAGGAGGCATGGAATATTAGAAACATTAAAAATTTGTGGCAGGCGACCCTGATGATGCTGGTTGTGATGGTGGGGGCAGTTCGTGTCGCAAGGACGGATAGTACGACGAACGGGTATCGGCGACCCAAGTATGAAAACCCTATTGGACGCTCGAGATTCTTGCTGATGGCAAGCTTGCTTACTGCGCTGCTCCTGATAGCTCCGGCAGCTGAAGCGGCAAGAGGTGACTTCTCGATCGATTTCGTTGCGGCGGCGCCTCAATCCTATAACCACCTCGAAGGCGGCGGCGCCTTTGATGACCGCACAATCGGTGTGGACAAGGACGTTGTTGAGTCGCTGGAAGGCGGCGATTTCTCATGCGGCGATATCGTGACGTACTTCGCCTTAGTTACGGTGGATAATACTACTCAAGCAGCTACCGACGCGCCGCAGACCATCGAGATGGATTTTTCATTCCTGGCTGACACCACCGGTCAATCCGGTGTAGCCATCGGCGACATCGTGCTCGTCCAGGTGAACTACGGCACCATCGAGGACCTGATCGCTGGCGAAAACGGCATTGACGAGGGTATCATCGATGATGGCGGCAGTACAGCCACACTCACCGATGAGTGCCTCGAAGGAACGTTATTCCATGCAGGCTCTAAGCTGCACGGTACTGTCAAGCTTGACGATCTGGAACGAGACGAGACGGTAGTGGTCCGCATCGATGTGAAGCTGTTCTGTGATCCAAGCAGCGCCCCCACCGGCAATCTGCAAGGCGCGCTATCCAGCGCACGGCTGACCTATATTAAGGGTAACGATGCCGTGTATCCGCCAAAAGCCATTTCAGGCGGTGAACAGACCATCCCATTCAAACAGGTCGGCAACATCTGCACCCCTGCGCTGAATATCGAGAAGACCGTGACTACCGCAGGCGGTTCATGTCCCGGTTTAGAGACCCTCACCGTTACTGCTGGTGATACAGTCAAGTACTGCTATGTGATCACCAATCCGAGTAGCTGTGCCCCCCTGTATAACGTGGAGGTTGTCGATGACAGCGGCACGATCGGTACCAGCGACGATTTCGCGGTCACGATTAGTACGGGACTGTCGGATGAAGACGGTGACGGATTCATGATGACCTGGCGGCAGGTGGCACTGCCACTGGCGAGGCGACAGTCACTCTAAACGAAGCGGGTACGACGGTCATCAACATAGCTACAGTGACAGGTGACGACTCTATTATCGAACCTACCACGCTTGAGGATTCTGATCCGGCAAAGGTGATTGTAGGGGTGCCTTCCACACCCCCTCCGGTAATTAACGTGATTAAAACTGCGAATCCCACCTCTGTGCCAGAAACTGGTGGTGACATTGAATTCGGTATCAGAGTGACCAACGACGGTAGTGAAAGCGTAACCATCGACTCGCTGACTGATACCCACTTTAATCTGGGTGCGGCATGCCCGGATGCAGAAGGCACACTACTTCAACCAGGCGAGACCTACACCTGCGGATTCACCAAGTTTATCTCGGGCAATGTGGGCGAGAATCATGTGAATACAGTAACTATGGTTGCATCGGATGATGACGATAACCGCGCTACTGATTCGGATACGGCGACCGTTTGGTTCACAGCCACTCCGCCAGCTACGCCTACACCAGTTCCAACTACGACCCCACCAGATACGCCTACACCAGTTCCAACTATGACTTCGATCGGAACTGTGTTGCTCACCGGGTTGCTCGGTTTAATTGGTGCCGGTTTGATCATGAGGAGGAGGTAACTCCCCTCTCTTTTTTTATTACGTGGTTCGGTTTGGAATTTATGTGATGCCACCGCCAGCATGGCAGGGCAATTAATAGAACCCCCGTTTCGCAAGTGAGTTTGATTCGCTAAACCATATCCCAAACACCAAAAGGCGTGACCACCCCGCCAAAACGATGTTTTTATCTACACGTGGCACGTAAACAAATCTATATAATTTAGGCGGTATAACCAAATGCTCTTTGCAAATCTCCAACTGGCAATCTGGGCGTTTTTCTTAAGCGTTATTCCGCTGATCATCGTGTATCTGCTGAAACCAAAGGCGAAGGAGGTCTTGATTCCGTCGGTCATGTTCATCACGCAGATAACAGAGAAACAGAAGAAAATTGCACGGGCAATCCGGAAGATCATTAAGGATCCGCTATTCCTGATCCAGTTACTCATCTTAATATTCCTTATTCTTGCGATAGCGTCTCCTTACAACGAAGAACGCACCGAGATCAAGGGCGGGCACACCATAATCGTCCTGGACGGCTCTGCGAGCATGCAGGCAGGCGACCGGTTCGTTAAAGCCATGGAACATGCAGATGAGCATCTCACCGCGCGAAATAGCATCATCCTCGCAGAAAACGTCCCTGTGCTTGCCCTGCATAGCGGCGATCTCGATGCCGCAAGGGATGTGCTGAAAGACATCCCGAGAACTGCGACGACTGCGGACCTGTACCAGGCGATCCTGTTTGGGAGCGCGATGCTGACCGACGGTGATGGCAGGATCGTTGTCATCTCTGATTTCGCAAACTGGGAGGGCGAGGATCCGAATGTCGCAAAGAAACTTGCAGAAGCGGACGGAATCGATGTCTCGTTCGTGAGCGTCTCTGGCGGGAGAAACGATATTGCGATAACCGGCGGATGGCTGTCAGATGGCATGGAGACCCGGGCGGGCCAGGGCAAATACACCTGCATCATCAAGAATTACATGGATTCTCCTGTGAATGTTAAGATCGATGTCCTGTACGGCGACGACCGGTCCACACACAATCTTGCACTGGGCGCGCGTGACAGCGAGTACTTCGCACTAAACGACATCGGCACTGGAGTAACCGAGATTGTAGTGCATCCGGACGATGACATGATGGTCGATAACCATGCCTACATCGTGATCCCGGCATCAGAGACCCATGCCGTGCTCTATATCTCTGACTATGTGGATGCGCCGTCAGCGACCGTGATTGCACTGTTGCCGTCGGTCGATGCCACCTTCATGACTCAAGGAGAGGCGCGCAGCACCAACGTGCACGACTACGATGCCGTGGTGGTCGGGCTCTGCAACGGGAGTTTGAAATCATCGCTATGCGACCGTCTTGCCGATTACGCAAGCTCCGGCGGAAAGGTCGTCGTGATGGCGCAGGAGGGGTTGCCGCTCTCAAATACCGGACGTCTGCTGCCGATATCACTCTTCGAAAAGGCAAACGAGACTGCGATTAAGGAGGTGCGGGAGAGTGTGATGCTGCGCGATATCGATGTCAAGGATATCGCTATCGGGCACTATCTCCAGGGGGAAGAGAAGAGCGGCTCTGTTGCATGGGTTCTGGCAGAAGACGGCACACCGATCATCTCCTACTGGGGAGTCGGTCTTGGAAAAGTCATTTATCTGGGAATTCCGGACGTGACAGGCGACTATGCATGGAGCGATTTCCACACGATGCCTGAATATCCGATATTCGGGCTGAATCTGATCGATTACCTCTGCGGAACAGGCGGAGTCGAGAACTGCAACAAGCTGACCGGATCTGTCATACCGTTCGATTCGAAGGTCAGGGCGACGACGCCTGACGGACGGGTGATCAAGACGAACAACCTTCTGCTCGACCAGACCGGCGTATACGAGCTTCCTGACAATCTCGTTTCTGTAAACCTGTACGATGCAGCAGAGTCAAACCTCGAAGGTTCCGGCATCACCACTACGGAGACCACGGGAACGAGTGCGGGAACGACGGTCCGGACCACCACAAAGAAGGAGTTTGACTGGGTTTTGTTGATACTTGCGCTTGTGTTGATAGGTACCGAATTATATTATATTCGAAGCCGGGGTGAGTTGTGAATGGTGGTTGATGTCGCAGATCTCTTCTTCGGTCTCCTCTTCGTTAACAAGCACAACCTGTATGCGATCATCCCGGTCATCATTATCGGGCTTTATTATCTTAAGAAGAGCCAAAAGAAGCTGCTTGTCCTGAGCCGGATGGTAGTTGCGGCTCTAATCATAATCGCGCTTGCATCCCCCTACACCATCACCACCCACACGATATCCGACCCGCATCCCGCAATCACAGTCATCAACGACCAGTCATCGAGCATGGATCTATTCAACAGATCCGTCGCTGACGCGGTCTGCGACTCCATACATGAGCGCAATCCGACCTCGCAGATCCGTTCGTTTTCGGGGGATCAATCTCCGATTGGGGATAAGATCCTGCAGTATGCCAGAGGAAACGACCACATCGTACTGGTCAGTGATGTAAACAGCAACTACGGACGCGAACTTGCGGATGCGGTCTCGGTTGCGTCCAGATCAAACACCACGGTCTACGTTGTAACGCAGACTCCAACCCAAAATGATGCAAGCGTCGAGATCGTCGGGAGCAAGACAGTAATCATCGGCAACAAGAACGTTTTCGGAATCGTCGTAGCGCAGGCAGGAACGCACATAGAATACGGACTCGTGGTCAAGGTGGACGGTGAGGTCGTCTACCGGAACGAGATCGAACAGAATGAGCGGATCAAGGTACTGAAGATCCCGCACACGTTCGATACGCTTGGCAGCCATGTGGTATCCGCGGAGATCGCGCCGAAAGGGGGCGGTAGCGATTACCGCTCAGCGAACAATGTCTTTAAGAAGGCGGTGTATGTCGTCCCCAAGCCCGAAGTCCTGCTGATCACGGATGTGCAGTCGAATCTTCGGGACATCGTGTGCGATCAGTACGATGCCCGCATAAGCACGCATCTCTCAGAACTCAACGGGACAAAGGCGGTGATCCTTGACAACAGGTACCTCGACTCGCTGCCGGCTGGCGAGATCGAGATGCTGCGGGATTTCGTGGGCGACGGTCGCGGTCTTGTGGTGGCAGGCGGAGACCGGTCGTATGACCTGGGCGGGTATCTGGACTCTAAATTCGAGAAGATTCTGCCGGTCAAGTCGTATCCGAGCGAGTACTACGGCAGGAACGATGTCGTGATCGTGATGGACATCTCAGGAAGCATGAGGGACTCAGAGATCATCTCTGAGAGTGGCGTGTCGTTTCTCGATTACGAGAAGGGGCTGGTGATCACCATACTGGGCGACAAGGAGTTTCGGGACGATTATGTGGGCGTGGTCGCCTTTGGCGGCGATGCGTATGTGGTATCGCAGCTTGTCTATTTCGGGCATGAACCGACAAGGGAGTCGCTTAAGGACACCATACGGATGATCGCCCCGACAGGGCAGTTGACCACGCCCCTGGAGGGCGGGCTATCCATGGCAGAGGAGATGCTTGCCAATTCTGCCGGGGCAAAGGATGTGATCATCCTCTCTGACGGCAATAAAATCGACTATGGGAGTTCACTATCGATTGCAACCCGGCTGAAGGACAAGAATGTACGTCTGCACTTCATCCATGTGATGAGTTCGCCAACCAGCGTGCTGAGCTCGTATGGAAAACTTGCCGATGCAGTGGGCGCTATGTATTACCAGACCTCGTATCCGAAATCGATCAACATCAACACAGACCAGCCAGACGCAGAGCCGACGCCAACACCGCCGCCGGAAGACGCAGGCACCTACGCGGTCTCGGTATTCGACATGAACCACTTCATCACAAGAGACCTCGAACTGTCAGGAACCATCACAGGATACAACGATGTCACGCCCAAGCTCGGTGCCAAGAAACTCGTTGCGACGGGTGACGGAAAACCGGTCGTGTGTGCGTGGAGGTACGGGCTTGGGCGGGTCGTTTCGTGGAGCACTGATAACGGCAACCAGTGGAGTTCCTCGCTCTACACCGAGAACAACTCGCAACTGATCTCGTCCACGATCAACTGGGCGATCGGCGATCCGAGACCGGAAGTTGGCATGGTGATCGAGGCAGACGACATATTTTTCGGCGAGAGCTCTTCGATCACCATCATCTCTGATACCATGCCAAGCCTGAACTTTGGCGGAAGTTCGCTCGATATATCAAGGATCGCTGAGAACACGTACACGACAGATATCGATCTGGGCGAGCAGGGTGTTTATTATCTCTCTGATTACGGGATCGCTGTGAACTATCCGCTCGAATACAGGGATGTCGGGATGAATCCGGATGCGGAAAAGACCATCCAGTCGTACGGCGGGAGGGTCTACAACGAAAGCGAAGTTGGGATGCTCTGCAATGATGTGCGGCGGAAGTCTGTGCGGACTGTGTGCGAACGACTGGATCAGAAGATACCGTTTATCCTTGCAGCGCTTGCGCTCTTCCTGATTGAGGTGATCGGTCGAAGGGTGCGGGAGATTATGAGGAATAAGGATGGATAAGTGTAGCAACACCGGTTTTTCACAATTCGCCTTTGGCGTGGTCAGCAAATCCAAAAGGGCGGGCTTTAGAAACATATATATAAGCGCGACGCGAGAGGAGTTTGTAAGAATGAACTCGATAGATCAGAAACTGACTCATGACTTATACACACTGGCAAAACCATTCACAGATGTTGGTTTGTATGATTCGACCACAACGTTTTTTAAGGGTCTGATTCGGGACGTGATCGAGCATAAGATCAGTCATTATAAACACATCGCAAAAAAATTCGAGAGAAAATACGGGATGGAGTTTAGCGATTTCTCTAAGAAGTTGGAGCAGGGAGCTACGATAAAGGAAGAAGATGACTGGATGGAATGGGGAGCTGCGATAAATATGCTCGGCGCATGGGCAGAGACCGCGGAGACTATATCCCATAGTTGAATATCACTTTCAGGTAGCCTTCGAGTACCTTTATCTGTCCGTAAGATTATAGCCTAATTTAATGCAACGCAATATATTGAAGGTATTGAAACGATCAAAGGTTGTTGCTAAAATTATATCAGTTGATTTTGATGGTACTGCGGGTTATTCAAGATTGAAGATCCGCGCCAAACTCACCAATGGCTGGCAGTTTCAAGTGTGGGAACATGAAACGCCGGTTGCAAGACAGTATGCATACCATGTTTTTGATGCCGATGCTATGGTTATGCGGTGGGACAATGCACCCCATCACAGAGATATCTCGACATTTCCATATCATAAACATATATGTGAGGAGATTGCCGAGTCAGAGGAGATGCAAATCAGCGATGTCTTGGCTGAACTGGAGAAAATGATATAGACGGCTGCACCCGACTCCACGCCCCTTCCAAAAAGAGATCACATAATCCTTGGAGCCTTGAAAAACCCATCCTTCACCTTTGAAGCGTTTGCAAGCGCTGTGTCCTGTACTATGATATGTGTGCCGCGAAATGTCGGTTCGCCATGGCAGATGGCGGGGTTGGCTACGATGCAGCGTCCTGATGTTTTGTTTCCATGAATTACCTCTTGATTGTGCTTTGGTGATCGTTCTCATGCCAGACCAAACAGTCTCCGCAGCCGGTTCGCCACTTCATCCTGCATTCGGGGCGACAATTCCCCTAATTCCCGACGAACCAACGCAGTCGTGACCGTCATCAGACGGTGCAGCACGGATGCGTAGACGTCACTCGTAACCCGGTCATGACGAAGTCTGCCTGCCCCGAATTTAGTGTCAGGTCGGTTTCCAGTAGATCGGCTGGTGTTCGGCTGCTGATAAAAGCCATGATAACGTGGCGATGCGGACCGACGAGATCTGTCAGGCAGACTGCGGGTCGTACCTTGGTCGCCCTGAAGATCATCGAACGGAAAAGGCACCAGAACGACTTTACCTCTCATCATAGAACGGTTCCCCATCGGAAAGTGTGTAGACGTCCTCTTCAGGATCTTTCAGGAAATCGAAGGCGGGGTTGGCGGCTGCTGCCTGCAGCCATTCAGTCTCGCTTATATCAGAGTCTTCGGGCAGCAGGTGACTTACGCGAACCCGAGTTGGTCCAGTGATAGGCAGCGTTTCGTCCAGAACGAGATGATACTGGGCATCGATCGTTCCTATTGTTTCAATGGCTTGTGTTGCGGCTTGCATTTCTGGTTTTCTTTCCTCTTTTATGAGTATTAATCCAATCTTTCCAGTACTGTCGTTTTATTCATCTTCCGCCACTTCAATCTCTTCATCTGTCAGCCCATACAAATCATAAACCAGTTGGTTAATCTGCGCATCAACAATCTTTATCTGTCGTTCGTAAAGCTCTTTATCTTGCTCCATTCTCACCCCGTGATGTTTCTTCTGGAGTTCAAGCATGTTATCCCCTATCTACTCCTCAAATAATCTTCAACTGGCAGTTCCACATCCTTTAGAATCTTCTTGATCAATCCTCTTGGCAGCTTTTTCCCAGAATGTAGCGGGATAGTAGTTGTTCTACCATCTTCATGCTTCCAGACCGTATGACTACCCTTTCGGTGAACCATCCAAAATCCCGATTTTGAGACGATCTTGCACATATCCTCTCCGGAAATCAGTGGTAATTTCATATATACTTCTGTTCAAAATAAGACTTGTTAAAGGGCGTTTACATTTTATCCGAAAACGATTCCTTTACGCTTCTACTTCTATCTCTTGAACACCCGCGAATCGGGTAACAGGCAGCGCATTCTCTTCTTCTGCAAAAGCCTCAAGATGTACTTCAATTGCCTCCCTCATATTCGCCATGAGTTCGTCAAGTGTTTTTCCGTAGGAATGGCAACCCTTTAGCGAGGGGACGGTGCCAATAAAAACGTCATCCTCATCCTTTTCGATTAATACGACGAAGCTTTGTTTTGTCATTTGACTTCCCTCGAATACGTTGTTAGTTTTTTATTAAGCTAAAAGCTTTTCCCTTAAATACTTTACCTTCACGCCACAATGGTTTAAATTCCACTTTTTGGCCTTCAGGCTTCACAAGCGCAATCGAGGGACACGTGCCATGCGGACAGGCTTTCAGCAATCGCATCCCTTGTCAACGCGTAACGCCACTCTTCGATGATTGCCTCATAAGCCATGCCGTTCTCAACCTGTTCCAGCACATCCGCGACCAGGATACGTGTGCCGCAGAATGTTGGTTCGCCATGGCAGATGGCGGGGTTGGCTACGATGCAGCGTCCTGATGTTTCTGTTTCCATCGTTACGGTTTCCATTGTTTTTCACCTTGATTTAATACTCTTCGTTTGGTTGAGATTTAGAATTGAGGAACATCTTCTGAAATCGGGTGCACTCATTTAAGGTGAGTTCCGTTCCAACACGATTGGTTCTTCTTTAATTTCTATGCCACTATCTCTAAATTTTGTTATAATTGACTCAGGTAATGGATTTTTTGCTTTCGGATTTAGATATAACTCTTTAATAATCTCGCATCTATCACTAAAGTAATGAAAATAACATAAGATTGCAGAAATAATTGTATTGTCCATTGCAGATTCTCCGTTTTCCCAACAAACAATCTCTCCATTTGTCCTCCATACTATACCATCGTAGAGCGCTTTTTGAATATTTCTACGCTCAGGGATGCATGATGGATCTAAATACAAAACAAGGATGCCAGGATGAAAATTTGATAATTGGCGATTAGATTTATGCTCAATTTTATCTTTGTAAGTTTTTGGGCTCTGGAACTTAAAAGGTCCTCCTTTAATTCCCAGACCAAAATCATATATATAGTTTATTTCTGGTCCTTTTTTAGTTGTAACTTCAATAAAAATTTCTGTCTCACCATCAGAAATTATTGCATCCCCTTTCTGTATCTTCCCGGGAATTTTTGGCTCAAGTTCTACCTGAAATCCCAAATTTTTAAATAGAGAGCCAATCTCTATTTCTGCCAAAGTACCTATGTAACTCTTTTTATCTTGTAATCCCTTGTGAAAATGCTTTCTATTTCGTTTAATCTCATCTTGCATAGTCGCTAAATATTCCTCTAAATGGTTGATAAGATAAAGCGAGTGTCTATCGTTTTCATCATAAGTGAATTGCCTTGCCAGCGAGTGCATATCTTCTTTCTCTTTCATGAATTCTGATTCAAACCATTCTCTTGTGAATATCTTGGCAATGTTTGGATATTTATTAGGAACAGCGGACGCATTCAAATTCTTGCTTTCTCTCATTTTTCCATCACCACCTTTATCTCCTCCTCTGTCAGCCCATACAAATCATAAACCAGCCTGTCAATCTGTTCATCAACAAATTTTATTTGCCGTTCGTAAATCTCCTTATCTCGCTCCATTCTCGCTGCATGGTATTTCTTCTGCAGTTCGAGCATATTTTCAACCAGAGAAACAAGTTTATCGTGCTGGGCTGTTTCGGATGGGCTTGAGAAGTCTATTGTGCGGATTGGTAATATCTTCATATACTGTCGTTTCCAACGATAGAATCCCCCTCTAATTTCAGAACTGGTACATGAAAACAAAAAAGTCCAGAGTTTAGAGTTTAAGATACCTAACAGATATCTCGAATCAGATCCAAGGATGTATGACGTTGTATCTGAATAATGACAGTCTAAATCCAATGTAAACTGCCCCTTTACCGCTATTTCTGCATATATTATTTTGGTTTTTTCAAACTCAGCGTAGTAATCACAAGCACGCAGTTCCCACCAATATTCACCTTTATCATAGCGTTTCTGAGCTTTTTCAGAAAAGGGTTTCAGATGAGAAGCCACCCCTGGATAATTATTTTGCAGCCATTTCCAGGCATCTTTCACCCCTCCTGATTTCTGGTTTGTCCAACCCTTCGGTATCAGTATCAAGTACCGTTCACTGCACGGCGGCTGATACCGTTTGATGTCTTTGCCAGCAAGAAATGGCTTGATAAGCTCTGCACTTTTGGGATCTTCTGTGATCAGCTTATCACGAGTTGAGGAATCGATAACAAAAGCCTCATTCAGACCTGTTTTAATGCCATAGTATATGTTTCCATCAACATATTCACCCAATGGGATGCCTGTTTTACGCAGTTTATCCAGTACTGCCCGGGTCTGTTCGTCAACCAACGACCACCCGCCACCATCCAGTTCACCCTGATTCACAGCATACTGATGCTCTTCCACATAAGCCCCGAGGTCGGAGAACTCCAGCGTTTCGACCTGCGTCACTCCAAATGTTGAACTGGGTTCCCCGTTGGAAATTCGCATAACGCAGGGGTAAGTCGTGGCGTTCTTGAATACCTTAAGATCACCAAAGTCGACAATCTCCTCGATTCGCTTTGTCTTAAGCCACTGCCTGAGCGGTTTGCCATAATTCGCACGCATCCACTTGTTCGCAACAATATACGAGAAGAAACCGCCAAACCGGAGCAATGAAACCCCTTTCTCAATAAAATAGGCACACAGGTCAGCAGTTCCCTGATACACCTGATAATGATCCTTAAAATATCCCTTCTGCTCTTTCAGCAGTTCCTGCCGCACATACGGCGGATTCCCGATCACGCAATCAAACCCGCCCCGCGCCATAATCGCCCCAAACCCCCTCACCGCATCATCCCAATCAAACACATTGACCCGCCGCATCTCATCCTCATCAAAAAGAGTTGTCTGCCCGGCATCGTAAAAATCAGGACCGATCAACGAATTTCCGCACTTGATATTACCCCCGAGATTCGGAAGTATGCCTTCCATCCCCAATTTCACCTGCTGGTCTATACTCTCCCTGTTTTCGTTCTCAAGCACCTTCAACTGCAAACTCAGTTTCGTAACCTCTACCGCCTGCGAGTCGATATCAACGCCAAAAATGTTGCTTAAAAGAATCCTCTTCTTCTCATCCGTTGTCAGATACCATTCGTTCTCCCTAACCTGAAAAACCGCCTTCTTATGCTTCTTCGGCTTGTTCTCCACATACCAGTCCAGATGATACCTCAGGAGATACGTGTACGCACCGATAAGAAAACTTCCTGAACCACATGCAGGGTCGAGTATCTTAATTTCTGCAATCTCTTCAGGCGTCTTTCCCGCAACCAGTTTACCAACCGTGTTCTTGACGATGTAATCAACGATGTACTGAGGAGTGTAATACACTCCGCCCGCCTTCTTGACCTCTGGCTTCGTTTCCACCTTTGCCTGATGTCCCGCAGTCAGCCTGATGACCTTACCCAGAAACTGCTCGTACACATTCCCCAGTATCTCAACGCCGAGAACTGAGAACTCATACGGCGATATTGGATAATACAAACTCCCTATAATCGTTTTCAAGACTTTATCATCAATTCTCAATGTTGGTGTTATCTTATCATATCCAAAATCAAATATGCCGCTGTCGTATTTGGATTCAGCGAGTTTAAAATGATTCAGCAAGCGCATGTAAATGTCGGTGGATTCAGCTGCCGGATGCAACTGCCCATAAGGTTCGATCCCCCGATCTTCGCAGATCCGCAGGAATATGATCCTGTCTATTATCTTCTGCACTGCATAGTTCAACTCGTAGATAGACACATCCGGATTACGAAGAGCAATGTTTTTAGCCAGTAGTTCACGCCAGCTCTC
>CBDAFH010000013.1:0-9868 GCA_965195165.1 uncultured ANME-2 cluster archaeon
GGATATGGGGAATGGCTACTTATCGGCGGGAGAAATGAATGGGTGCCAACGATGAGGTACTTCAACTCGATGGAAGGACGGCTCCACATCTTTGATGGCGTCAGTCTTTCGCACTATCGTCTGGTGCATGAGTCGACAGCAGGAGGTAGCTCAGAACGTGGCTACAAATGGGTGTACAACCTGCAACCCACGTTGTATCCCGACCTCTTCGAGAACCGCCACCAGGACATCCCCTCAGAGATCGCCGAATCTGACACCGGCTATGTCAAGATCTTCGAGTACGTGCCAGGCGCAAAGATCACAGGAACCGCACCTCCAAACACCACTGCTACGCTAAGCATCCCGATTCTCACGAACCAGGGACGGACGTTTGAGTACGTCCAGACTGCAACAGCAACTCCCGATGGTACATTCACCTTAATCGCGCCGTATTCCACGGACGAACCTCCTGAAGGAGCACAGTTCGAATATACCATACCGTCTGATCTGTACACCGTGACCACAGCAATAGGATCCTACCCGGTGTCTGTGAGCGAGACTGATGTGCTTACCGGGAATGTGATCACCGTACAATAGTACAACAGGGCACTGTCGATTTTTTCAGTGAAATCGCCATGCCCTTGTATTCTACCGCAGAGTTCGCAGAGCCACGCAGAGGGTTGAAAACAGTCTCAAAACTTTGTGCCCTCCGCGTTCGGCCTTCGGCGCTGCTTCGCAGACTGCGGTAATAAATCACTTGATTTTCAGACGGCGCCGTACAACAGTAATAACCTCGATCGGCAGTCACGCCATATCACCCCATCTCTCTGGCATCTCTACGCGCCCAACCGCGGCAGACCCTGACATCCCGGGTCATGACAACGACTTGAATGAACTGATCCACAAGGGCACTGTCGATTTTCCCAGTGAAATCACCATATCCTTAAGTTTTACCGCGGAGCACGCAGAGGCATCGCAAAACACAGTGAGAATTGAAACGGTCTTAAAACTCTGCACCCTCTGCGATCTCCGCGGTAATAAATCACTGGATTTTTAGACAGTGTCATCCACAAGTACGTTGCGAGAGCATAGTCGCAGAGAAACCCGCATCAGCAGCGCATCAGGCAAAGACGCGCAGATCTCCAACAAGGGTGGGATTATCACGCTGCTCGACCGGAAAGGGCTCAAGGTGGGCGGGGTAAGCTATACGAAGAAAGAAGCTTCCGGATCGGGATGGATTGTGGTGTTTTAGTCGCCTCTGGTCTCGGGTATGGTGTCGGATGCGCTGCTGGCGCGGGAGGTCTGGGACTCGATAACCTCGATCACCCGCCGCATCACATCGTCCACGCCATCCCCGGTCTCTGCCGAGATTGGGTGCTCCCATTCGCCATGGAAATCCGCGAGATCGCATTTGTTCGCAGCAACGATGACTGGAATTGCGAGCGTCTTCTCGATCTCGTGTAACATATTGGTCTGGGCAGTGAGCGGATACCCGCAGTGTTCGGACGGGTCAATCAAAAGCAGCACCACATCGCCGACATGATTTAGCGCAGTTATCGCCTGCAATTCGATCTCGTTTCGGTCACCAAGCGGGCGATCAAGGAGACCGGGCGTATCCACGACCTGATACCGCAGTCCGTCGTGCGTGAAATGCCCGATGTAGATTCCTTTCGTCGTGAACGGGTATGTGGCGATCTCGGGTTTCGCATCGGTCACGCGCCTTACAAAACTCGACTTGCCGACGTTTGGGTAGCCAGCCACAACGATGGTCGGCACATCGGATATGTCTGGCAGTTTCCGAAGCTTGTTTCGTGCATCGTTTAAGAAACGCAAGTTTCCATCCACTTCGTGTACGATCGAGGATATTCTGGCATAATAAGCTTTCCGTACACGGACCGGGTCATCGCGCCTCGTTTTCTGAAGGGATTCACGCGCAAGCTGCCGGACCATGTCGCCTGCCCAATTCACGGATGAGAGCGACATCCTGAGCTGGTCAGTCCCGACGATGATATCGGTCAGTTCGGAATAAAACGGGGACAGTTCATCGAAATTCGGGAAATCGTGCACGATCCTGAGGAGTCGATCCGATAAGACGTCTGACGTCGCCTGAATCATCGCTCTCTGGATGTTAACAACCCGTCCGCTTCCTGACATGGCAGAGCGCACGGCGCGCCGGAACGCCTGGTCGAGGAGTTCGTCTGCGGTCTGGACGGTGCGCAGTTTTTCATAGATCATACAAACTCTATCTTCTACCAGACCGACATTAGCTTTGCCTCTAGCAGCCAACAGCATAAAATAGTAATCGAACCACATTGACACACAATGGTTGCAGTTGGCGCACACGTATCCATCGCAGGCTCGATAGACCGGGCTGTCGACCGGGCGCAGAAGTTGGGATGCGACACGTTTCAGATCTTCACGAGAAACCCGCGGGGCTGGCGGTTCAAGGATCTCGCCCCCGAACAGGTCGAGAAGTTCATAACAAAGATCGAGAGGTCAGGCATCTACCCTCCGGTCGCTCATGCGCCGTATCTGCCAAATCTGGCATCGCCGAAGGAGGATGTCTACAGCCGCTCGGTCGATGCACTCGCAAGCGAGATTGCGCGGTGCAGCGTGCTCAAGATTCCATATCTTGTGACGCATCTCGGAAGCCATCTCGGGACAGGAACGGAGGGTGGAGTGATGCGCATAATATCGGCTGTGAATGCGGCGATCGGTGCGTTCGAAGAGGCACGCCCGGTGGGGGGCGGTTCTGTGATGCTTTTGCTTGAGAACACCGCAGGCACAAAGAACAGCGTGGGCGGGCGATTCGAAGAGATCGGGAGGATCATTGACGGGGTTAAGCGCGACGATCTGGTCGGGGTCTGCTTCGACACATGCCACGCATTCGCTGCCGGCTACGAACTCCGGACTGCTGACACGCTCGATGCGACGGTGGCGCGGTTTGATGAGGCGATCGGGCTTGACCGGCTGAAACTTGTCCATCTGAATGACTCGAAGGGCGGCTTAAACTCCCGACTGGACCGGCACGAGCATATCGGCATGGGGTACATCAGGGAGGACGGGTTTAAGGTCATACTGCATCACGATGCCATCAGGAAGCTCCCGATGATACTCGAAACACCGGTTGATACTCGGAGGGATGAGGGAGGGAACCTCCGGATGGTGCGGATGCTTGCAGAGGGGTGATATAAGCGCGATGAAACAGGCAAAAAAGCCGTTTGTCGGGTGTCCGGTTTGTGGTGGGGAAATTGTAGAAAAAGAGGTCGAAAAACTGCTGCGCGGCGGTGTCGACACTGCGGTCGTGAAAGTCCATGCAGATGTTTGCACGCACTGCGGGGAACGCCTCTATTTGCAGGAAACGGTCAGGCGCTTTGAAAGGATGCGTGAAAAGTTAGAGTTTGGGGGCGCGGGCAACTTTGGAATATACTTATAGGTTCAAAGCCCGAATATATTACCATGTATCCAACGGAGAGGCTAACCACTGTTCTGGTACCGAAACACTACAAGACCAGATCTGTCCTGATCGAAGATGCATTTAGAGCGCTTTTAAATTTAAAACCATGGTTAAAGGTGGAACTGTCGATAGAGCTTTATCTGAGGGGGGATGTATCGCTTTCGAGGGCGGCAGAGATTGCGGGTATGGATATGGAGAGTTTTAAGGGGGTGTTGAAGGCGAGAGGATTTAAAATAAGCAGTTATATCGGGTCAGAAGAGGAAATTGAGCGGGGACTGGAGTTAATTTGAATGCTCATACTTGATACCGATATCGCAAGTGCGTTTGCCAAGGCAGGACATTTTGATGCGCTGATAAATCTCTTTAGAAGTGTTGGAATAACAACATCAATCTACGAAGAACTCTTAACACCCTTGGAGTACGGATACGGATATCCAAGGACGATATTCGATATGACGGAATTAATAACCGTTTCAGAGGAAGAACAGAAAGAATATCTGAATATCAAGGAAAGACACGCTAAAATTGGAAAAGGTGAGTTAGAAAGCATCGTTGTTTGCTTGAACAGGGGGTATTTGTTCTCTTCTTTTGACAAAAAAGCTATAATGGTGGCTAAGGAGGTTGGGGTAGAGATCATCACCGCAGGGGTCGTTTTTAAAGGATTGGCGGTAAAAGGGATCGCAACGAAGGAAGAGATTATGAAAGTAATCGGAGATATCGAAAGTTCAGATAATAGGGTGATAGTGGTGGAACTATGAGTGCCCGACCATGTCCATGAACACAGATATCGATAAGATCGTCCGGATCCTGAAAGACCAGAATACAAAATTCGCGGCTTCCGCTATCACGAAAGTCGCAAGAGAACGTGACCCGTTCCTTGTACTGATCTCGTGCCTCTTGAGTCTCAGGACGAAGGATGCTGTGACCTCTGCCGCTTCAAACCGCCTCTTCTCTCTTGCTAAAACGCCTGAAGGGATGGTGGGGTTGAGTACCGCCGATATAGAGAACGCGATCTATCCTGTCGGATTCTACCGGAGAAAAGCTGTGCAGATCAGGGAAATATCGAAAACCCTGATCGAAGAGAATGATTCAAAGGTTCCTGACGAGATCGATGATCTTCTGAAGCTCAAAGGCGTTGGCAGGAAGACTGCGAATATCGTGGTCACCCATGGGTTTAACAAACCCGGAATCGCTGTGGATACGCATGTGCACAGAATCTCGAACCGGCTCGGGCTTGTACTGACAAAGACGCCGGATCAGACCGAGTTTGAACTGAGAAGAATCTTGCCGGAGGAGTACTGGCGGGATTTCAATGATCTGCTCGTGGTTCACGGGCAGAACATCTGTACGCCGATCAGCCCGAGGTGCAGCGAGTGTCCGATCAGCAGGCATTGCGGACGGGTTGGTGTTGCGAGGTCGAGGTGAGTGATCGAACCGGACAATCTAATAAATCATTTCAGTTCCAGCTTATTCCACCAGTCCCACTCCTCCACCCCGAAGAATTCGGATGCCCCGTAGATATCCTCGAAGAGCTGGTCGTAGGCGAAGTATTCGGGGTCATACGTGATCATCTCTGCGCCGAGATCCCCTTAGGTAGCGCTGACCGTGGGCTCGATCGCCAGGTATTTCCCACCCCGCAGCGGTACGATCACCCATGCATGGCCGTACCCATCCTGCCAGTCGTCCCTGGTTGCGATGTATGCGGTCACGTTGTGGCATTCAAGTTTCCATTCGATGTATGCGGCCATCTCAGAGCAGTCGAAACTCGATTGCTGGTACGGCGTTATGAATCCCTTGCCAAGCAGCCGCTTCACCTCGTCATGGGTGTTCTGAAACCGGCTCTTAGGGAGGTAATATGGATCAGGAATATCTGAAAGATCTTCCTCTCTGGGAGGGGGCACCTCCGCAGGATCAGGGGGATCCGGCACAGGGGATGCGAAGCTCACCGATCCACTGTTGCTGACGCCGGTGTTCTCGTTGAAACGGTCTATATTGGCATAGGCGGCATCCACATACCCCGCAGCTCTCTGGCTGTGGTATCTGGCATGGTCGTCATCTCCCTGCGCGGCGTATTCGGACGCCTGATAGAGATCAGACACTGACTCGTTGACGCTGTGATGGATCGCATGCAGAATAGATAATTGGGCATCATAATACGCTTCACCGGATCCGGAGAGCGAAGCGTTCGTGACACGGCGTTCGAACGACCCGATCGATGCGCCGTACTCCAGGTTCTCCCGTTTTAGTTGCTCACATTCTGCCCGGCTACAATCGTATTCGCGGTCGTTAAAGGATGCGATGGCGCGGTTCAGGGACTCGGTTATCGTCTTCAGGTGTGAAAGCACCTCAGACTGCCCCTCTTCCAGATCGGCATGTTGCCAACCGCTTTCGGTCTTGCTCCCACCCCCGCCATCGATGTAGCTTTCAGGATGCCACAGGCTTTCGTGGATGCAGCCGGCAGATAAGACCACCAGTATCAGCGCAAATACCGATGACAGCACCATCCATCGCATTTTAGAATGCATCATCCTTATGCATCTCTCGAACCAACACATTTTAAAGATAGTACATGAAATGTACGAGAGTAATGCTTCCCACAGACCTGATCGACCGTGCGTACAGGGGCGAATGTACGAAAGAGGATGCCGCGCTGCTTGCGACCGTGCCGCCTACCGAACTATTTGGGCTGGCAGATGAACTGCGTGCAGAGGCGGTCGGGGACGTTGTCTCGTACATACCCAACCGAAACATCAATTTCACAAACCGATGCATCGGAACCTGCCGGTTCTGCGCATTTAAGGAGCCTGCTGGCTACCGGCTCGGGATTCCGGAGATACTTAAAAAGGTAGAGGGGGCGGTCAGTTTGGGCGCAACCGAGATCTGCATCCAGGGGGGGCTTCTGCCGGATATGCACCTGACAAATTACTGCGAGATTCTCGAATCGGTCAAATCCGAATTTCCTGCGATCCATCTCCATGCATACTCCCCAATGGAGGTCTGGTACGCAGCGGGCGGCGGCAGGGGTGAGGGTGAGGGCGGTGGTGGGAGCGAAGACCGGGACGGGGATGGTGCGGGCGTAAGAGATGCGCTTGCAGCGCTAAAGAAGGCAGGGCTTGATACGTTGCCTGGAACCGCAGCAGAGATCCTTGTGGATGATGTGCGCACGAAGATATGCCCGGATAAACTGAATACAGCACAGTGGGCAGGTGTCGTCAGGACCGCGCACAGTCTCGGCATAAGAACGACTGCAACCATCATGTACGGGCACATCGAGACCATGGGGGACCGGATCGAGCATCTGTTCCTGATTCGCAACCTGCAGGACGAGACGCACGGGTTCACTGAATTTGTGCCGCTCTCGTTCATGCCGTACAACAACGAACTCGGCGAAGGGATGCTTGCAGGCGGCAATTACGGCAACACCGGAATCGATGACCTGCGGATGCATGCGCTTGCACGAATCGTGCTGCACAACCACATCCCAAACATCCAGGCGAGCTGGGTGAAGCTCGGGAAAAAACTGGCGCAGTACGCACTCCATTGCGGAGCAAACGACCTTGGAGGAACGCTCATGGAAGAAAAGATATCGAAATCGGCGGGATCGATGTCAGGCGAATATATGCCGCCGTCGGAGTTTAACTGGATCATTGAGAATGCCGGACGGATACCGGTGGTGCGGGATACGCTCTATTCGCACCAACGACACCCCAAGCAGGGGCGATGACTTCGTATACAATGGCTGAAAATCTACCTGCAAAAAACGACTCCCAAATTCTCATTTACCAGACCGAAGGCGGCAAAACGAAGATTGAAGTCCTGCTCGAGGATGAGACTGTCTGGCTGACACAGAAATTGATGTCAGAGTTGTTTCAGACAACGAAACAGAATATTAGCCTGCATATCCTGAACATTTATGACGAGGGCGAATTGACACCAGATTCAACTGTCAAGGAATACTTGACAGTTCAAAAAGAGGGGAGCAGACGAGTTTCCAGAGTGGTGGATTTTTATAATTTGGACATGATCATCTCTGTAGGCTACCGGGTAAAATCCCATGTTGCCACTCGATTCCGCCAATGGGCGACTCAGCGGCTGCGGGAATATATTGTCAAAGGTTTTGTTCTTGACGATGAGCGGCTGAAAAACCCGGATCAGCCATTTGATTATTTTGATGAACTTCTGCGCCGCATCCAGGATATCCGCACGTCTGAACGGCGGTTTTACCATAAAATAACCGATATCTACGCCACAAGCATCGATTACGATCCCCGATTTTTTCACAAAAAATCGAGTAAAAACTGCCCTTCGGACGGGGGTGGTGATACGTTTAAGTGTGTACTGGAAAAGAACGCATTGAAGGCGGGAATAATGACTGATAACTTCTTTGGAACACAACCAATACTGAGACAATGCACCCAATCGAGCAGACCCTTCAGATAGAAAATCACAAATACCAAAATGGAGAAACGATATAATGACTAACGCAGCCACAATCGGTGTTGTTGGCTACCACAACACCGGAAAGACGACCCTAATCTGCAAACTGATCGAACGATTGACAGAGCGCGGATATTCAGTGTCCACGATAAAGAACATTCCAAAAGATGGATTTTCGATGGATGTCGAGGGAACAGATACATGGAGGCATGGCGAATCCGGCGCAGGGCTTGTTGTTGCAAGCACTTCGGGTGAGGCATCCTTCATTGTGAAGAACGTCATGCCGTTTGAGGATATCCTGAGAATCACGGACAACATGACGTCCCCTGATGTGATACTCGTGGAGGGGCACAAGACTGAAGATATCCCGAAGATCGTGCTTGGGGATATCGAGATAGACCGCGGCGGGCGCAGATACGATCCCGATGTGGATGATTTCGAGGAGATTCTCGATTACGTAACAGAGGCGATCGAGATTGCGAGGATATATGCGAAGCTTCCGAAGATGGACTGCGGGAAATGCGGATGCGATGACTGCATGAAGATGGCAGAAGCCATCGTCCGCGGGGAAAAGGCAATCTCGGACTGTGTGGTGCAGGAAGGGCTTGTGAGCGTTACTGTAGGAGGAGAGGCGATTCCAATGGGTCCCTTTGTTCAGGATATGGTCTCGAAAACGATTGCCGGAATGGTATCCTCCTTAAAAGGCGTTGATCGTGAAGGGACGGACGCAGATATAACCATTGAGATAAAACATGCCGAAAAATAGATTAAAGATCGGAGTCTTCGGATGCGGTGCGATCGGAAGCGCGATATGCAACGCGATCGACGAGGGAACCATCGATGCGGACCTTATCGCAATCTGCGACCGTGATCCCGAGATAGAACACATCGCAGACGCGCTTGCCAGCCACCCAGCGACTATGAATATCAGCAGGATGGTGAGATCTGTTGATATCGTGGTTGAAACCGCATCCCAGCAGGCGGTGCGCACGATTGCGCCAATTGTACTCTCTGCAGGGTGCGATCTCATGATCATGAGTGTCGGCGCTCTCGCAGATGCGGAACTCTTCGACCAACTTAAGGATCTGGCACGGCGCAACGATTGCAGGATACATGTGCCGTCTGGCGCAGTCGCAGGCATCGACGGCATCAGATCAGCAGCCATCGGACGGATCGACTCGGTCGTGCTGACGACAACGAAGCCTTCGAGCGGGTTTGCTGGTGCGCCTTACATCGAGGAGCATGGCATCGATCTTTCGTCGCTATCCGATGCGACTGTGCTCTTCGAGGGGTCTGCCGCGGATGCTGTGCAGGCGTTTCCTGCAAACGTGAACGTGGCAGGCACACTGAGTCTTGCAGGAATCGGGTACGATGCAACGACTGTGAGAGTCATCGCGGATCCTGCGGTTACCCGGAATATGCACGAGATTAAGGTTACAGGGGAGTTTGGGGTGCTGACGGTCCGAGTCGAGAACGTTCCATCGCCTGAGAACCCGAAGACGAGTTATATTGCGATGCTGTCAGCAATTGCGACGCTAAAGAAGCTTACTGAGCCTGTGTGGGTGGGGACGTGAGACATCTTGCGGATTTGGTGGATGTCTGGATTTCTATAATATTTTCAGATGCTTGTTGTAGTCATCAACATGTCCACCCCCCCCAAGGCATAATTCGACCACCTCCTTAAGGTTTTTATAAAGCTCGTCGAGCGTTTCTGCCTGAGTATGGGCACCAGGAATTCCGGGAATGACTGCCACATACAATCCGGTTTCCTGGTCTTTTTCGATGTAGCCGGTCATTTTATGCATTTTAAACACCTCTTATTCGGCGATTTCTAATAACGTGCCCAGCATATACGAAACTTCATACGTCATCGGTTAAGCCCACCATTCGCTCCTGAAACGGTGTCGGTTGACATGCGGATCAAGCGCATGACTCGAATAAACATCAATAAAAGTTTCGAGCGATATTTCGATTCCACAGTAGCGCAATATGAGT
>CBDAFH010000014.1:0-5838 GCA_965195165.1 uncultured ANME-2 cluster archaeon
ATGGATAGATTGCGATAACTGACATACTTCCAGTTCGCGATCATAGGGGGTGCGGGTACTGGTGTAGAAGGGGATGCCACTTCTGGTGCAGTCGTCGGCGGAGCCGCATCCGGCGTTCCGATCTCCGATAGTTCCTGCACGCATCCCGACAACACCGAAGCGATCAGCACCGCGGACAGGATCAATATTGCAGTTCTGTTATTCATATTGTTCATCCTCCATTTTCTGTAATATGTTTAGTCACACATATTCATTAGCATTTAACTATTTCTGTTGTACCAACATCCCCGCCCGGATGCGTTGGTGACGATATCACTGGTGCTGGCGGGTCTGCTGCACCTACCCGAACCGTATACTCATCACGCCAGTATTCGGGGCAGTATCATCGATCCTGAATTTGATCTTGTTCTGCGTCCCGGAATCCAGATTGAACGGGACAGAGTCAGCAGTTATCGTCTGGTATGAGGTGGTGCCGTCGCTTCCGGTGCAGCTCGCAGAGAGCCAGCCGCTCCACGATGAGCCGCCATCTGTTGAGTCGGTTGAGACGTCCAAGCCCGCGGTGTTATCCTTCACCCTGGTCGTGCAGTCAGGTGTCTGGTCTGCAACCCAATCGGTTGGAGTGAAGTCTCTCCAGTGGTGCGGAGCAACATTATCGACGGTGAATTCCCACAATATCATCGCTCGATGCGCCAAGGTCATCGACCGCAATCACTCGCACCACCCATCTTATGCAAAGTCTTCTTGAGAACGCGCCCCTGAGAAGTCGAAGAATGTTATGAGTCTCATCAATCGTCGCGAGACAGTAATATATAGTATGATGTGGAGATTTTTTATTGTGTCTACAAATTAAATTATCTCGACACTATATATATATATATCGATCGAAAATTGCGTGGCGCCCGACACCAACCCGCGTTCCTGCCGGAACATCAGCCACACCCCACACCCCACCCCCTACGCATCACAAACCATGACAATCACAAACGACAATATTTCATAACAACCAGACTCCCATCGGAATAAGGCAATGGACTAAGAATGACTAACAAAACCAGAATCGCACTAAAACTGGCATACATCGGAGATCGGTACCATGGGTTCCAGATCCAGCAAAACGCGCACGCCATTGAGTCGGAGATCTTCGCATCGCTTGAAAAGAATAACATTGTGGATGATATCAGGGAAGCACGGTATTCGGGGGCGGCAAGGACCGATCGGGGTGTGCACGCATCCGGGCAGGTCATTGCGTTTGATACTAGTACAGGTTTTGGCGACCCGCTTCCGAGAATCATCAACCACGATCTCCCGGACGATATCTGGGTGTGGGCTTATTCCGAGGTGCCCTCTGGTTTCGATGCCCGCAGGGATGCGGTGCGCCGCGATTACAGGTATTACCTGTACGATCAGGGGTATGATGTTCCTGCTATGAAGGAATCGAGCCGGCTCTTCACAGGAACGCACGATTTTTCAAATTTCGCGAGGAAGATAGAAGGCGCGGTCAGGACCATCAACAGGATCGAGATCCACGAAAGAGACGGTTTTATCGTCATCGATGTCTCGGCGCCGAGTTTTCTCTGGAATATGGTGCGCAGGATCGCTGCCGCATTAGAACAGATCGGAGCGGGATCGCAGGACTCCGGCTGGATCAGGGAATTGCTCGACCCGAAGCGCCACCCCACTCACTGGGGGATCAAGCCTGCGCCCGCTTATGGTCTGGTGCTTCGGAGCGTCGCTTTCGAGGGTGTCGGATGGATCGAGGACGAATACTCGAAGAGGCGGATGAGGGACGCGTTCGCGGATGCGCGCATCAGGCATGCCACCATGAACGCGATCTATTCAGGGTTGTAATACATCGCCATATCGTATCCCGGTCGCAGCGTGAAGACCTTTTTTGAATATCTCCAGTCAAGTGTGATATTGTGCGTCTCATCCGCAGGAACGATGACGATATCGGAATCCGAATGCTCTGGAACAGAATTAAGGTAGCCACAGCTATCGTAGTTTCGCACGTACCATGGCAGCGGCCAATAATCATTATCCGGAGCAGCGATCGTTATACTTGCGTTCGAATCGTCCCGGACACGCTCTTCGATGAAGCCGACCGCGTCAAGCACCTCTGAGGTGGTCTGCACATAGATAAGCCCGTGCACGGGTATGCCGCGAATCATGATCTCGTCGGAATCCGTGTTTTCGTAATAATTTATAAATATGCTCTGATGGATAAACAATCCCGCAGAGAGCACGAGGACGATCACCACCGCTGCTTCGATCGCTCGCGGTCTCTTGCCGAGGGACGGCAGCAACTCGCCCGTATATGCGCCTGCGATCAGGGCGGACGGGAGCAGGATGTGGAGCACGAGCCATGGCACCTTCTCCTGCAGGTATGAGTACACGAGGAGCGAGGTTACGCCCCAGTAGAGCAAGAATATCATAAATATATTTCTCTTTCTCAGATAATATATCCCGCCGGCAATCGCAAGCAAGGTGACCAGAAGTTCGTACCTGACAAGGATCGGGAGATAGAACGCCCAGTGCCCACCGATGCGCTCAATCCTGTGCATCTCTGCCCAGTGGTTTATCGCGTCCGGTATCACCGATATTAGCGCATCCGGGTTTGTCAAGAAGTTCGTATAAAATAGCGCGAAGACGACAAAGGAGATCAGCGCAAACAAGAGTGCATCGACCGCCCTCATGGCGTTTATCTCTTTTTTAACCACAAGGTATCCAAGCACGAAGAGTGTGAAGGTTCCTGCGATGATGTATGCGTTTTCCTTGGCAGAGAGCGCAAGCGCACCTGCAATAGCACCTGTGCACACGTAGATCAGTCTCTGGCGGTCGCGTCCATGTTTTAGATATTTTACGGCAGATACGACGAACAGCAGTGAAAAGAACGCGATATAAATGTCATTTCTGAAGAATCTTGAATAGTACAGGAACGATGGTGAGATTGCGATCATTGCTGCTGCGAATAGTGCACCTGATTCCCCGAGTTGGTCGCGCAAGCGATATATCAGCACGATCAGCAGCACGCCAGCGGCAGCCGGGAGCAACCGTGCTGTGAAATTCGAGTCTCCGAAGAGTGTGAAGATTGCTGCTGTTGAGTAATAGAGAAAGGGACCGTGATATGTCGGATCATAATGGTAATCTCCGTTTTTGAATAATTTGTAGGTCAAATAGCCGTGTACGCCCTCGTCGTGGTGGAATACCCGATCATCGAGCGCGTAAAAGCGAAGTGCTGTAGCTAACAGGATTATTGCGAGGAATAGCAGGATATATCTGTTCTTCTGGTTCAAGTGGGCACCTCTGACGTGAGAGGATCCTCTACCGGATCATGCATCATCGGCTGCCATCCGGAGGATCATGAGCGCGTCGAGCGATGTTACTCTGTGGTCTCCGCTCACATCTGCGATGTCACTGTATTCACCACGAACCGCCATTTCAAGTGCGATCGCGGCGTCTGTGGGAGTGACGGCACCGTCGTCGTTGAGGTCGCCTTTGAGTCCATCGGGGATGATCTCGAGCCCTGCACGTAACATGATCCTATCTCTGGTTTCGTTCAGAGTTTCTGATTCCCATGTTGCCAGCACTGTACCAGTCGCTTCACTGTACTGCGTGATTGAGGTAAGTTGCACATCGTGGTATGCATTATAGTTGCTGATTGTTCCGGAAACTATCGGGTGACCAACGATATCGTTTTGTAAGGAAAAACCATTGTAAAACATACCATCATCTATAACCCTACTATTTTTTGACAGTTGCAACCGTACAGAACCGTTATTATATACGGCAATGGCTGTGAGATTGTACCCCTCCCGGAGTTGCCATGATTCATCGCTTGGGTTTACAAGCAAACATCCATCGATATCAGAGTACTGGGTTGTGTATCTCAACTGAACGATATTGCTCTCTGTACCTCGGAAAACCGCATCAACATAAGTGCTGAAGATCAGCGCACCGGTTGCGTTATAGCATCTAAACCATCCATCATCACAATCAATAATTTCATCCTTCACAGCCACACCATCTTTCGATAGTGATAGCCAGACCTTATTCCCACAAATATCAATATCCTTTGGATCAAGCGAATATCCTTCCCAGCGCCCCCATATCTCCCCAGTTGGATTTGCACTCGCATACGTTTTTGATTCATTGTCGATCAACTGCACGCCTGTGCCGGAATATTGATTGACATTTTTGAGTTTGACGACATCCGTCAAAGTTCCTCTAAACACCGCCTCGACCAAACAATCAACCGACTCGAGACCGTTTCTGTACTCAAAGAGATCGCCAGACTCCAGTATATCTTCTTTAAGTACGACACCATCTTTTGATAGTTCAATCCATACTTTATCAGCACCATAATGATAATAACACCATCCATAATGTATCTCTTCGAGATCTTTCACCGTAAGCACATACCCATCCATGAGTTCCCATGACCTACCATCCGGATCTCCCGATTTGTGGAAATGAGACCCACCAACAAGCAGGGCGGTTCCATTGACATCAGAATATTGATTGACATTCACAAGTTTAACCGCGTTTGTCGCACAGCCACAGAACACGTGATCGACCATGCAGTTTATGCCGCCGACGCCGGAGGTGTATGTGAACGTGTTGGCATAATCCTCGTTCAGTATCTTCTCTTTCACTGCCACGTCATTCTTTGATAGTTCAAGCCATACCTCATCACCGCTGAGACTGATATCTTTTATAGTAAGCGCATATCCATCAGCAATATTCCATGAGATACCAATTTGATTTGCTGATTTAAATAAGTAAGTTTCATTGTTGATCAATATATTGCCGCCAGTCTCCGAACGCTGGTAGACCTCACCGAGTTCAATCATATTATGCTCACACCCTCGAAATGCTGCTTTCAGGGTTGCGGTTACAATCTCAATTCCATCTTTAACATAAATATACCGACAATCCGAATCAACCGGTGCATTCCACTCCTCTGTAAGTATCCTCTCATCAACCACCACACCATCCTTGCAAAGGATGATATTCGTCTTGGCCCCTTTTAGATCGACCTGATTCCACCCAATGGTATAGTTTTCATAAAGAGTCCATGTCCAGCCGCAACCACCTGATGCGAATCCACCACCTCCGGAGAGCATAGGGAGTTCGTTTCGAATCAGATGTGGGTAAAATTCTATAGCACTGGTATTAGATGTGGTTTTAAAGGAAAGAGTTCCCATGATCTGAAATGTTGCACCTTGAGTCCACTGATATAGATAGATACTTTTCCAGTTTTCAAGAACGATCTGTGATGGGGTTGTCGATACTACTTTCATATTGCCATAACACTCCCCGGCACTGAGTTGTAGGATATCATTATCGACTAAGAAGACGTATTTGACCTGCACAAGATTGGTATCTGTTCCACGGAGAATTCCATGGACGTAGCAGGAAAATATTGGGACATCATCCTCTCCTGCCACATCCTCTTTGTATGTGTATACGCGATCCTGCAAATCAGAACGGCATGTGTCGATCACCTCACTGTCAAGCTCTCTTCCGTTTTTGTGCAGACTGAACCAGACCTTATCACCCTCGAGATCGATCTGCTGTGCTGTGAGTATGAACCCACCGCCAAGGTCCCATGACTCACCAGTTGCAAGGGTTTTGGTATCGGTGTTGTTAAACTCGACCAGTGGTTTTGCGAGTTTGTTTGATTTGCCATCGACGGCTACATATCGCTCGCCCATCCAGAACTCGATCCAGTATCCAGAGTCTCCACCATAATGTTCGCTCTCGACCGTCAATCCAAGATTCTTGTGAAGTTCGTATTCACACCAGACTGGGGAAGTGGTGTACGTCAGAGCCTCGGTC
>CBDAFH010000015.1:0-6504 GCA_965195165.1 uncultured ANME-2 cluster archaeon
GTCCCGCGGCACGCAGCACCTCTGCACCTTCGCCGCGCTCGATGACCACGACGATATCTGCCACCTCTGCGCCAGCAAGTTCGAGCGCAAGGCTGACCGCTTTCATCGTACCCCCTGTGCTGATCACATCATCCACGACGAGCACACGGTCTCCTTTATTGATCCCATTCAGATACAGCTCTCCTTTCGAGTATCCTGTGCGCTGATGCACAGCAATCTCATTTGGAAGGTTGTACTGCCTTTTCCGGATGACCACAAGCGGGATGCCGGTCTTCATGGAAAGCACGGTCCCGATCGGGAGCCCCATCGCCTCGATGGTCACGATCTTGTCCACACCGGTATCAGCCAGTTCGATGATGCGATCTGCAACCTCTGAGAGGAGTGCGGGCGTAAGTTCGGGTACACCGTCCGTTATCGGGTGGATGAAGTAATAATATTCGCCACGAAGCGTGATCGGTGCGTCTTTAAGCGACTTCGTGAGTATCGGAAGCATAGACTCCATATTGTGACGATGCTACATATTCTTTTGGGATTGGTGAGGTGTTCGCGGTTCTGTGGTGCTTGACCGGAATCGCTAATGCCTCCGATCGGTGCGGTAACTCGGGTAACTCAAAGTGGTATGGCCACATTACCAGTCTATTTCACGCTCTTGATGATCTCATGGATCACCTTGTCCTGTGTAATTCCGGTCCGCTCTGCCTCAAACGACAGGATGACCCTGTGCCGCAGGATCGGACATGCCATCGCATGGATATCCTCTTTGGATACGTAGTTGCGCCCATTGATCAGCGCTCTCGCCTTCGCTGTCAGTGTAAGCGCGATCGATGCACGCGGGGATGCGCCGTATTCGAGGTTCTCCCAATTCCTGGTTGCGGTCACGATGTTGATCGCATGTGCCGTTAATTCTTCAGAGATCGGAACCTCCCTGGTAAGGCGCTGAAGCGCAATGAGCTCGCCCCCGCCGATGACACGGTTCACAGTCGGTTCGGATACGGAGGTGTATCGCTCCACGATGGTGCGCTCCTCATCAAAAGACGGATAATTCATCAGTATCTTCATCAGAAATCTGTCGAGCTGGGCTTCCGGAAGCGGGAATGTTCCTTCCATCTCGATTGGGTTCTGGGTTGCAAGAATGAAGAACGGAGCATCCAGTTTGTAGGTCTCGTTTCCAGCGGTGATCTGCTTCTCCTGCATCGACTCGAGAAACGCGCTCTGGGTCTTTGGGGATGCACGGTTGATCTCGTCTGCAAGCACGATGTTTGAGAAGACCGGACCGCGTTCGAATCGGAACCGCTTCTCTCCGGCGTGCTCCTCCACGATCATGGTACCTGTGATATCAGACGGCATCAGGTCAGGCGTGCACTGGATCCGGTTGAATGATAGATCCATCGCCCTTGATAAGGTGTTGATCATGAGCGTCTTTCCAAGACCCGGATAACTCTCGATAAGCGCATGTCCGTTTGAGAGCAATGATATCAACAGATGTTCCAGAGCGTCCTTCTGACCGACGATGACCTTGCCAACCTCACCCACTATCGAGTTGATGATACTTTCAGTGTTGTGGTACATCTCTGAGAGATCGGTTTGAGATGGTTCTTCCATGCAGATACTTGTTGACCTGTATTGATATAAATAAGACGCATGACCGGCGCGGGTCAATCTGCCCCACTCAAGCCACACCTACAGCCGCTTCTTCATCGCAACCTCATCGCAATCAGGAAACTTCGGGCATTTGATGCAGCCGCTCCATACCTTGTGCGGAAGCGTTCCCTTATCCACCTCAACAAACCCGTGCCTCCGGAAGTAGTCAGGCACGCGGGTAAGCGTGAATATCGTGTCGATTCCAAGCCCCGCTGCCTCATCCATCGATGCATGTAGCAGTTGCGCCCCGATCCCATGATGGTGCGCATCCTGCCTCACAGCAAAGGACGCGATCTCTGCAAGACCGATCCAGCATACATGGAGGGCAGAGCAGCCGAGCAGTTGGTCGTTGCTCACACACACCGTGAAATCCCGGACATTGTCGTATAATTCGGCAAGCGATCTCGGGAGCATTACCCCACCCTCAGCGTACCCATTGATCAGTTCCTGCATCTGCGGGACATCCTGCACCACAGCCTTCCGGATCAGATACCCCATAAGATTCTCCTCTTGACCACCCATCACATCGCCCATCATATCACCCAATCACTTGCGCACCCGCCTTGCGATACCGAGGATCAACGCAAATACTCCTGCAAATACAAGGATACTCAACATATACCGGAAGATCGGTAATTCTACGAGCTGTGTGTTCCATTTGCCCCCGTCACCATCACCACCATCATCGTCTGCGGATTCTGGCTCTTTGAACTGTGATAATTCGCTTATTTGTACCGAATCGTTGCCAGATATCCGATCCAGTTTTGCGATCAGGATGGTGCGGCGTTGCCCATCGATCTTCGTTGTATAAACGAACCGTTCACCGTTTCCGCTCAGTTTCTCCTGTTTGACTATGTTATCATCTTTATACAGCGTAAGAACAGCATTGTTATCGATGATAGAGGTTACTTCGAGTTCGTGTCCTGCTTTCAAGGATTCTCGCTCACCTTTTTTGATGCTCATGGATACTGCACCTATAAGCGGGTAATCAAATGGCTTGTCAGGATCGCGGTACTGTTCAAGCACCATCGGAACCGGCTCACCGCCGCTCAAGTTCATCGATATCCATAAGATGTCGTAATCGATGCCGCCGATCTCCTTCTCAAACAGGTAATCTCCGGATATGCTGGTATTCAGGATCTCTTCGCTGACGCCCGATATGCTGATCGCTGCATCATTCTTCCTGATGTCATCGATCGTTAGTCGATACCCCTGTTCCAGCTCAAGAGTATCTCCGGTCTCGACGCTGTCATCGAGGTAGCAGATGGTAGCTTCATGCACATTTCCTGCGCAGATCGGGATGATCAGGAGTATTGCGAGTGTTACAAAGATGATGTGCGGGATTGATCTGTTCATGGTACCAATAGTTTGATTATCCGGTTATTATGCATTGTGGCAACACTGGTTTTCTGCGATACATAAATAATAAACTACAGCGCATCCTACACAAAACCTCCCTTGGCAGCGGGAGGGCTGCACAGCGCTGGATGCGTGGCAGTCTCGACAGAGGTGGTGCAATGATGAATGAATACATACAGATCGTAAGCGAAGGAAGAGACTTGAGCATAGAAGAGGCAGAGCGTGCCATTACAAGCATCTTTACGGATGCGACCGATGCTCAGATCGGCGCGTTCCTGATCGGGATTAAGATGAAAGGAGAGTCGGTCGATGAGATCGCGGGATTTGCACGCGGCATGCGCGGGGCAGCACGCACCATCGCGCCGGATGTGGCAGGGACGCTTGTTGATACCTGCGGCACAGGCGGCGATGTCCACAACACGATAAACGTGAGCACAGGCGCCGCAATCCTCACGGCAGCCGCAGGAATTCCTGTCGCAAAGCACGGGAACTACGCGATCACATCGCAGTCCGGAAGCGCGGATGTGCTGAAAGCTCTCGGCATAAGAATAGATCTCCCGCCGGAACAGGTGAAGGAATGTATTGAGAAGGTCGGGATCGGCTTTCTTCTGGCACCGGTCTTCCATCCGGCGATGAAGCGTGTCGCAGGTCCAAGGCGGGAGCTTGGCGTGCGCACCGTCTTTAACATCTTAGGGCCGCTCACCAATCCGGCAGGCGCATCTGCGCAGGTGATCGGCGTCTTTGATCCCGCGCTCTGCGAGACGATTGCAGAGGTGCTTTCTCTCCTTGGAAGCGAGCGTGCCATGGTCGTGCACGGCGATGGAATGGACGAGATCTCGAATATCAGCGAGACGATGATCGCATCACTCGAAGACGGAGAGGTCTCGACATACACGGTCAAGCCAGAGGATTTCGGGTTTGAGAGGGCGAAGATTGAGGATATTGCAGGCGGGACTCCGGAAGAGAATGCTTCCGACATCGTATCGATATTTGAGGGGCAGGAAGGACCGAAACGGGATGTCGTGGTGCTCAATTCCGGTGCTGCGATCTATGTTTCAGGGATGGTGTCTGATCTGGAATCAGGGGTTCGGAAGGCAGAAGAGGTTATCGATAGCGGCGCAGCGCTTGGCAAGTTGCGTGAGTTTGTGGAGTTTGCAAGGTGAATCTGCGTCGAAGGATGAGGCGGTTCGCACGATCGTCGCATCTGTTCAATCGAGGCGGTCACGCCAGCTGGTGCTGGCAGCCCTTCCGCGGTCAAGTGAGTTTATAGAGCTGCGTTGTGGTTTGTTATGCAGGTACCGAAGAAAACTCCGCCATTATTGCCACACAGATTTGTTGCTGAGTGGCCACATGTCAAGCACCGGCGCAGCCAAGCCGAACGTGAAAACGCGGGCGTACAGGCTCTGTACTTAAGTCCAGGGTTTAGTGACTGCTGAATCTATCACGATGTCCCCTCATGTGTTGGGGGTCGGATGTGAATTGGGCGATCGAAAGGGTTTTGGGGGGTGGGTGAGATAATGGAAATTGCTAAAGGATGTTGAACTCATGAAAAGAGAAATTGTTGCTAAACTAAATATGAACTTTGAAGAAGCATCCTATCAAGAAGATGGTGTCGAATACTGGCTTGCAAGAGATTTACAGAATCTACTCAACTATAAAAAATGGGATAACTTTCTTGGAGTAGTTGAAAAAGCAAAAAACGCATGCAAGAACTCTGATCAAAACATACTTGACCATTTTGCCGACGTCAGCAAAATGGTTGAAATTGGTTCGGGAAGTGAAAGGGAAATAGATGACATAATTCTCACCAGGTATGCATGTTATTTGATTGCACAAAATGGGGATTCAAGAAAAGAACAAATCGCATTCGCCCAAAGTTATTTTGCCATTCAAACGCGTAAGCAAGAACTTTTGGAAGAACGTATAGAAACTATAGAACGATTGCAAGCAAGAGAAAAATTGACAACCACAGAAAAGGAGTTTTCCAAACTTATTTATGAAAGAGGCGTAGATAACATGGGATTTGGGAGAATAAGAAGTGAGGGAGATAAGGCGTTATTTGGAGGGCATAAAACAATGGATATGAAAAAAAAATTAGGAGCCCCTCAAAATCGACCACTGGCTGATTTCTTGCCCACCATCACTATCAAGGCGAAGGATTTTGCAACCGAAATTACGAATTTTAATATTAAAAGAGATGATTTGGAAGGCGAACCACGAATCACTGATGAGCACGTCAAAACCAATACTGAAGTACGTTCATTGTTAGCAAAAAGCAATATCAAACCAGAAGAGTTGCCTCCTGCTGAAGATGCTAAAAAATTACAACGCAGAGTAGATGCGGACAGTAGAAAACTATTAAATGATTCAAAAAAAACTTCAGAATGAGTAATGATACCAACGCGCGACCCACCTTGATCAAAGATGCCTCGGAATTCATTCCGAGGTCGGTGACTACGAGTACCGACACGGCAGTCTTCCCTGATCATAACGTCCTCGACAATCATCCGGTTAAAGACCTTCGCACCAGCCCCGATCGCTGATGCTGCGATCCGGCAGACCGATTCGATCGAATCCGCAACATAGACCCCTTCTTCATATTCGGTGTACGCGATCCCGAATTCATCAAGAAACCGGCGTGCTTCCTCCTGCACAACGATCCTTGGAAACATCATGCCGCCGCGAATTGCAACGATCGCGGGAGTGGGGTTGGCGGGCGGTCTGACAAATTATCCATTGTGTGTTCCCTTAGACCCCGCCTATGGATCGACAGGACGCCCTTATAACATGCGAGTTACTAACAAATGAGTTAGTGATTTATTACGTGCTCGAAGATCCAGTCTTTGGGATGTGGCTTGGGATGAGATGAATGATCCGATCCGTGCCCATCTGTGTTGATGGCTACGCCGCTGCTGGCTGCGTTGCTATTCACTCGCGCTTCACAGATCGAAAAATCATTTACCGGAATCGATAATCTCCATCGCCACCTCTGCCGCCCGCTCGCCAGAGAGCATCATGCCGCCAAAGATCGGACCCATCCGGTGACCTCCGGAAACGGCATTTGCTGCCATGCCGGAGACAACCAGCCCAGGATACACCTCTTTTGAGAATTCGAGAAGCGCACTCTCGCCGCGTTCAGCCCACATCGGCAGCTCGGCATGAACCTGTAAGGCGTCCGGGATCTTCTTGGAAACGATCCTGCAGACCTCGGCATCGTGCCCTGTGCCATCGATCACGACCTTCGACCGGATGGTTAGCGGATCGACATGCAGCCGTGCCGCGGCAACTGATGTCCAGTTGATTACGAGTCCTGACACACGCCCCTCTTCCCGGATCATCACGTCCTCGACGCTTATCAGGTTAAAGATCTTCGCACCAGCACCGATCGCGGCCGCTGCGATCCGGCAGACCGATTCGATCGAATCCGCAACATAGAGCCCCTCTTCGTATTCGGTGTACGCGATCCCGAATTCATCGAGAAACCGGCGTGCTTCCTCCTGCACA
>CBDAFH010000016.1:0-4104 GCA_965195165.1 uncultured ANME-2 cluster archaeon
CTCGACGACGATCACGGTAAACGAATCCGTTTCGGTACGCTTCAACGCAACCGCCGACCAGACGATCGAGACATGGAACTGGTACAACAACACAGCAGACCAGTTGAGCAACTTCGATAACTACACCACAAGCTGGAGCGTCAACGGAACAGACACCATCTCGGTGAATGCAACGAATGCAAACGGCACATCGATCCCGGTTACATGGACGGTCACCGTAAACGACATCACAGCACCGAAACAGGTCACGAATCTGGCAAACGACACAACAACCGCGACCACGGTCAACCTCTCGTGGGATGCGAACATAGAAAGCGATCTTGCCGGTTACAGGGTGTATAAAAACGGTACGCTGCTTGGCAGCACCGTAAACGCACACTACAATGCAACAGGTCTCTCGCCGAGCACGACATACGAGTTCAATGTCTCTGCTTACGATGACAACGATCTCAAGGGTGAGAACGCGAGCATTATCATGACGACAGCAGTCGGACCGCTCCATCACATCGATGTGACGCCGGATTCGAAGACGCTGAACATCGATGGGTATGCGAATTTAACTGCCACTGGACGTGATCAGAACGAGGGGAATATATCAGGTCTCGTATTTACATGGGCTACCAGCGATGCATGTATCGGATCGCTCACCCCGGTAAACGATACCGCCACGAGATTCACGGCAGAGCACGTGGGAATAACCAACATAACCGCAAGCAACGGCAGTGTGATAAGCGATCCGGTGCAGGTGACCGTGAACGGTGCGGCGAACAACACGAATAGGACCAATAAGACTTCCTTCACAGCCATGTCTGGCGATGCAAACGTGACTGGCAGCTTCAAGAACAACGTGAGCGGATGGGTAAATGTGACTGCCATCGGAAACGCCACAAACTCATCTGAGGTCAATTCCTCCAATCCACGCTATGGTCTGGGATCTGGCGACAGGGTTATGAGCGGCGTCACTGTTAACGTGAGCGGCAACATCGCCAGTGAATTGGGAGAAAATGGCACGATCCGCATCAGGATATGTTACAACGTTACAACGCTCACTGCTCTGGGAATCGATGCAAGCACTCTTGCGATATGGAAGTACAACAGCACCGCAGAGAAGTGGATGCAGCAGTCAAGTACCACCACATCTGAAGGATGCGTCTATGCTGACGTGGATCATCTCTGCACCTTCGGGCTTGTCGGTTCAAAGGCGACGCCTTCCGGCGACGACACCAGCAGCGGTGGAAGTGGCACATACCCGCCAGGATGGTTTGGGACACCAACACCGACCGTGAGCGCAACGAAAGCACCGGCGACCGCGACAGATGCGCCGCCGGGCGATGAGGTGACGCCAACACTGACGAAGAAAACCGCGGCAGCAAAGGCGGCAGCAAAGGCGGCTGCACCGGCGGCGGAAGGCACGACGGCAGGGACTGCGAAGAAGAGTGCGCCCGGATTTCCAGCGGTCTTCGCGATCGCAGGGATGCTTGCAGCCGCTTACGCGATGATGCGGCGGAGAGGGTAGGCGGCAGTACGGGCGAAGGGTGGACGAGGGGAGCGATCCCTTCACCATCTTTCTTTTTTGTGCTTCAGGGGGTGCTGATGCATCCGAAAGTCTTAAATATCAACGCATCCATTTCGCATATCATGGTTGTCACACTACTGCAAACACCGATCGAGCTATCCAATTACCCGCTTATAATCGGGTTTGCCATACTCGTATACGCTGTTTTTGCGATCCGGTTCACCAAGGTTCATGTGGCGCTGCTCTCGACACTAACATTTGCCATAATCTATGTGATGCTGGTCGCAATCGGCGTTCTCGTATTATAGTGCATGAGATGGGTACCCGCACTTAACGCAGTTCCTCGGTGTTTAAGTTAATCGAGATCTCTGCGATATCTGCCCCGTATTCGGCAATCCGCCGCAGGCTCTCGAGGATGAAGCTCACCTCTGTTACGTTACACTCCTTCCGGATATCCTTATCAATAGCAATCCCCATCGCAACGACCTCTGCCGCATCTGTTATGACGCTGTTTGCATCCTTAGTATTCTCCTTTGAAAGCGATGCTATCCCTCTCATAAAGACGTCGTGCGCCATCCCCCCCATCTCGCAGATCCGGTCGATCGATTCGACCCCGCTATCCAGTTCGATGATGTTTCGCGCAATCTTTTCGGCGTGATCGCCGATTCGCTCCATGCTCTTTGAGATCAGCCGGTACCCAAGGCATTCCCGCGGATGGGTTATCCCGATCTTCTCAGATAGCCCCGGATCTTCGATAGCCGCCTTCAACTGTCTCACGATCAAGAGGTAGAAGCGGTCAACCTCGTCATCCCTCTGGATGATGTCCTCTGCAAGTTCCAGGTCGCGATTGCGAAGCGCATTTAAGGCGTCCTCATGCATCGAGGAGATGAGCCGGGTCATGCTCTGCATCGCTTTTGCAAGCGGCAGATCGCGGTAGTTAAGAAGACTCTGCAGGATCAGTTCATCGTGCGACTCCCCGACCACCTCAAGCCCGATTAAACGCTGCCGCACAGCATCCTTGATCCATTTCCGGTCGGACGCGCCAAAACCCCCCGGCGAGATCAACTTTATGATATCGTACCCGACCAGATAGTGCGCAACCAGCAGTCTGAGATTGTCATCCTGGCTCTCGCCCGGGACCAGTTTGATGGTCGCCTCGTATATCTGTTCATCGGTCTTTGGCTGCGTGGTCAGCAGAAGCGACCGGTCTGGCTGCGGTGCAAGGAAAATCTCGTCTCCTGCCGAGAGCCCGATCTCTCGTGCCCACTTGATCGGCAGCGATACGATGAGTGTCGCGCCGCCTGTAATCTGCACCTTCCTCTTCTCTGGAGTCATGTTCTATATAGTTTATCTATATCCTATATAAACGATACCAATATGTACCATGACGCCCGAACGAAAGCGTATGATCACGCCTGAGGAAGTTGAGCACATCGGATGGCTTGCGCGCATAAAACTGACCGGAGAGGAAAAGGCGCAGTATGCAGAGCAGATGAATGATATACTTGACTATTTCGGGAAGATTGACGAGATAAAGACCGATGTCGAGCCAACCTACCACGTACTCGAACTTCACAACGTATTCAGGGATGACGTGGCTTCCAGTTCACTGGAACAGGGCGCAGCGCTTGCAAACGCTCCGAATAAGAAGGATGGGTTTTTCAAGACTCCAAGGATTATGTGATCTCTTTTCTTTTCTGCTGGAAAGTTTTGGAAAAGTCTGTAGAGGTTCTACAGTAAGGGTATTTGGTATCTCGCGTTGCAGTGACTAAAACCCATGAGACTTTTTGATATTTTCGAAATAAGGTTTTGGAAAACCACATAGAGCACAGAGGGGCACAGAGGCGGCAAAAGAGAAAAATAACAACTCTCTGTGATCCTCTGCGGTTTAATCTTCCTTACCATGACCAGATCCTCTGGAAGGGTGAAAAAGTGTGTGAAACGCGAATTACCAGAGAGCCTACAGTAAATATAATGAATCATGGCTTACCATTTTCAATATGATGCCGGAGGGTGGAATGAAAGATCAAGCAAAAGAGAAGGTCAAGAAACTTGTTGAGCGGTTCAGGTACAATCTCGACGTCTACAAAAAATCATCATATAATGAAACACAGGTAAGGCGGGAATTTATTGACCCGTTCTTTGAAGCTCTGGGCTGGGATGTGAGCAATAAGCAAGGTCACGCAGAACAGTACAAGGATGTTGTTCACGAGGATGCGATAAAAGTGGGGCGTTCGACCAGAGCGCCGGATTACAGTTTCAGAATCGGAGGTCAGAGGAAGTTCTTTATCGAAGCGAAGAAACCATCTGTAAACATAAAAGAGGATATTAGCCCGTCATACCAACTGAGACGGTATGCATGGAGCGCAAAGCTGCCATTGTCCATTGTAACGGATTTTGAGGAGTTATCGGTCTACGACTGCCGGATCAAGCCGGGTCCGAAAGATAAAGCCAGCGTGGGGCGGATCGGGTATTATACGTTTGAGGAGTATCTCGATAAGTTTGATGAGATATACGATGTCTTTTCCAAGGATGCGATTCTCAAGGGAAGCTTTGACCGGCACGCGCAATCGACCAAAGGCAAGAGG
>CBDAFH010000017.1:0-2319 GCA_965195165.1 uncultured ANME-2 cluster archaeon
CTTTGATCTATGATTATTTTAGGCTTCGTGTGGTAATAATGGCTACGGCGAATGGTGAACCGCCCGGGAATGACATACTGGTGCGAGGGCATGATAGCTTGTTTAAGTTGCTGCTCGAGTAACCTTGGGTCCAGGACTCCACTATCGCATCGACCACTCGATCGGCAGGGTATTTAAGTACCATAAATCCCACATAATACTAAACACAGTTCGGTAATAGGTAACAGATCATGCAGACACTGAAGAAAGAGATCAAAGAGAGAATCCTGAACGCGGCACGCGTGGAGTTTGCAGAGCACGGGTTCGCAGAAGCGAAGATGCGCTCGATAGCGGCGAGGGCAGGCGTATCCACAGGCAACCTGTATACATACTTCCCGAACAAGGACGATCTATTCTGCGCTCTCGTTGCGCCCACTGTCGATCAGATCAACGAATATGTCAGCTACGACCGAATAGCGGAACAAACAAACTGCGGCGAGGGTTGGACGTATGACAGGCGCCGGGAGTTTTATCTGGAGATTGCGGATTCTCACGATCGGAACCGCGAGGATCTGAAGCTGATCCTATTTAAATCGCAGGGATCGAGACTGGAAGACTTCAGAGAAGATTGCATCCGGAAACTGGACGAAACGATCCCTCTCTGCAAGGATATGCTGCCGTACAAAGAAGCTGATGGAAAAGTCGATGAGTTTCTCTGGCACTCGCTCCACTCTTTTATCGTAAACACGTTCATCGAGATGACGATGCACAACCTGATCCGCGAGGAGATGATGCAATGTGCAGTCGATCTGGCGACATACATGCACTACGGGTGGCGTGCGATCGAGGAATTACGGATCAAAAGTTTTGGAAGAAAAACGAATGACGTTCACTTATAAAGATGTGTAAAATAAAAGGAAAGGAGAGATAAATAAAAATGGAACTATTAGATGCCATTAAATCAAGAAGAAGTGTAAGAGCGTACAAACCTGATCCAGTCCCGGGGGAAGTCTTAACAGAACTTCTGGATATCGCCAGATGGGCGCCTTCCGGAACCAACACACAGCCGTGGGAGTTTTTCATTCTGACTGGAAAGGTGCTTACCGATCTTAACCATGCCACCGTTGCGAATATCCGCGAGGATATGAAGCCCAATCCCGACATAGATTTGTTTGAGAAACCTCCAAAGGGAGATTACGCAAAGAGGCAGCAGAAATTCTTCAAGCAAATTCTTGGCATCATTGAACCCGTTGAGGGCAAAAACAAGATGCAGAACTGGTTTGAGATGAGTGTTGGGAACTACGGTGCCCCGGCTCGGATCGTAATCGTTGCGGATGAGTCGGCGCCGGGCTGGTTCGTCTTCGATATCGGCATAGTGACCCAGACAATCGCTCTTGCGGCACAGGAATACGGACTCGGAACCTGCATTCTGGGTGACGCAGCGGCGTATCCTGCTGAGGTGCGAAGGATTGCGGGAATTCCTGAGTCGAAGCGGATCATCATCGGAATTGCGATTGGCTACCCGGACTGGGACGATCCGCTGAATAGTCTACAGACCGGGCGGGAACCGGTCGGAGAACTGGTTACGTGGTGCGGGGCGGCGGAAGAATGAAGAACAACAATGCATGACAAACGATCGGTGCTGACAGTTCTTGTGCTCCTCACGATCTTTGCCGCCCTCGCGGCACCAGCAGAAGCGCTCTCGGTGAAACTGATGAAGTACGACCCGTATCCGTGAGCGATCTCGCTGATCCGGAGGTGCTTAAGGCAGTTCACAGGCTTGCCATGGTGCTCGGCTCGGATACAATCGTCGAGACTGTGGACTCTGCCACGTTTGCGATAGTGGATGCGAACGGTGGACATCTGCCGCAGACGCTTTACATGAGTAAGAAGATCATTGAAGAAAATCCTGACATCAGATCGAAGTTTAACAGGGATTATTCGGCTATGCGATTCGATGTCGCTGGAACGTCGATAGAATCTGTAGATATGCCAGCAATCGAGCAAGAGGTTGGCACGGTCTCGTTTCCGGATGGTGTGAGCGCGCATCTCGCAGGAATGGGTCCGATGGATTATGCGCTTGGCGAGCAGATGGAATCTGAGATGGGTTTTACAACAGCCGTCGGCTTTGTGCTGGTCTTTGTTGTTGCATCGCTCTTCTACAGGTCCGCACTCGTCGGCCTCATCGCTATCACTCCGATCGTTCTGGCTCTGATCTGGACGATCAGCACGATGGGAATGATCGATCTGCCGTTTACACCGCTTTCGGTAACGATATTCACAATGGTCATGGGAATCGGGATCGATTACAGCATCCATCTGGTTCACAGGATCAAGGAA